>NZ_JBQIOP010000013.1:0-85706 GCF_056822245.1 Petralouisia sp.
GGGAAAGGGCCATCCGGCAGTTCCGTCCGTATGAAAGACCACCTTCCGTATTGAAAGACCGCCCCTTAAACCGGAAGCCCCAATTTCTCAAACAATGTATTCATAGAAGAATATTCCAGAATCAGAATCATACTGCCCTTAATCTGCGTGCCGGAGATGCAGAAGCTCTCATCAATATAAAGTACCTTCCTGCCCAGTGAATCGAAATTATGGGTGGGAATGGACAGAATGTTTCCCACCGTATCAATATGATCCTCCGGCGGGGTAATGTTGATAAATGTATTTGTCATCTTGGCGATGGAGTTGATGTAAGCGGCAGTGGTGATATTGCCCATTTCCCGTACCACGGATAAATCCATTTCAGTAATGTCGTCAAGGGAAGTGATTTCTTTTTCATAAAATGTGTTGATCAGCTTTTTGGCAAATTCTTTCTGTATAATCTGCAGCATCATTCCCTCAATGTCTCCGTCCAGCGTAATGGTAAGGCCCAGGGCAAGTTTGTCGGGGCCGCCCAGAAATTGGGAAACGTCCTCAAAGTCAACGAGGTGAATGTTGGGAATTTCAATATCCACAAAGGTATTCAATAAAGTTGCCAGTGCAGTTGCGGCATTGCCGGAGCCGATATTTCCTATTTCGGTTAATACGTCTACTTGCATTTCGTCTAATTTATCCATGTCTGTTACGCCCATAAGAATCTCTCCTTAACAAATTTTTCTTTCATTATACCATACTGTGGCCGGAGACTGCAATCAAACAAAATGGTTTGTCTGACATTTATTGCCAGAATGTGTTAAATTAAATGAAAAAAAGTTTACAAAATATACATTTTTTGTTAATTATGTCTGTAAATTTATCGGTTATACTATAAATAACGACAAAAGTATTGGTAAAATACGACAAAGGCGGAAAGTGTATGAGAAAACAAAACAATAAGGGTTTATTTTTTAAGTTTCGTGTGCTATTTTATATGACAGCGGCTGCGTGGTGTCTCCTGACAGCAGGAAGATTTCATGCGGCCCGTTCTTTTTGGAAAAATATAGAAAAAGAACCGGAGCCGGCGCTTACCAGCATGGAGTTCCGGTATGAAAAGAAATTTCAGAATACCTTAAGCCATTACCGTTTTTTCGGAAGCCTGTACCAGTCTGAATATTCCAGTCCGGTGCCGGGCCTTAAAGCTACAGATATACTGGGGAAAAGCTGCGGGCAGATGGTGCCCCAGGGAATTTGCATCGCCGGAGATTATATGCTGATCACCGCCTATGACAGCGGGGAAATTACCGGGAAAAATACCAGAAGAAAAATGTATCCGTCGGCGCTGTATGTATTGTCAAATCAGAACCCGAAGGAACGCAGGCTTTTGACCACCATTATACTGCCGGACGTCAACCATGTGGGCGGAGTGGCATTTGACGGCGCAAATGTCTGGATCGCAAAAAGCACCGACAGGCAGTGCAGTGTGATTTCTTATGAAAGAATCCGGGAAGCGGTTGATTCAGGAAAAAGCAGCGTGGAGCTTCTGAACTATGATCAGAACGTGCCCTGCGGTGTGATCGCTTCTTTTGTAACCTGGCACGATAATAAACTGTGGGTGGGAACTTATACCAACCGAATCAGCGGAAATGGGTGGCTGCGGAGTTTCCAGGTGGAAAAAGAAACTGGGGTTCCGAAAGAGAACGGCGAATCAGGTCACAGCTTTACCCTGCAGAAACAGGATGAAATTGTCATACCGGGATTTGCCAACGGAGCCTCCTTTGTAAAACGGGGAGAAAAAACTTATCTGGCAGTTACCACTTCCAGAGGACGCTATTTTGATTCCAGAGTTTATTTCTATGAGGTGTATCAAGATATTTATACAGGGAAAAACGTATATTATTCCTATTCTTCCTGCAGATTTCCGCCAATGGCGGAGGAATTGATCTGCGACGGGGATTCCACCTATTTTCTGTTTGAATCCTCAGCTACCTGTTACAGTACGCCTGTGTACCGAAAATGCAGCTATCCGGTGGACAGAATCTGTGCAGTTTCCACCTGGAAGCTGTTTCGGCAAAATCAAAGCGGCGCATGGCAGAGAAACGATATGGGTTCTGTAGGGAAGCAGACGTTGCTCCATCCGGGCGCTACTTTGCAAAGGGGGCAAAAAATGCAAGCATATTTTCACTCCATTTCCGGCAGGAAAGATCGTACCCAAGACCTGTTCCGTGATTTCCGGTGGGGAATATTTGGCATAAATGCGGTATGCCTGCCCTGGCTAAAGCGTCCTTCAGACGGACGGTATTGCTTGCAGGGACACAGTCATCGTCCTCGTTGGCGAAGGCATAGGTCAAAGGATAGTCCGGCCCGATATGCTGCTCCACAGAAAGCATTTGCCGGAGTTTGGGATCTCCTTTTGTGATATTGATACAGCTTCCTTCATGGTAATCAGACAGGAAGCTGATTACCGGGTACAAAAGCCCGAGACCGTCCGGCCGGGCAGACACCTTTTGAAAGAGGGAAGCCAGAGGCCCGTTTTCCGGCGACGCTTCCATTAAAGCCTCCAGGACAAGCTCTTTCAGAGCTTCAGGGTATAATGCCTGGCTTGCGCACAGATGGCCGCCGGCAGACGCGCCTACTGCAAAGACACGATCCGGATCGATGTCGTAAAGCTCTGCATGGGCCCGCACATGCATGATTGCCAAAGCCAGATCCATTTGGGGCAGCGGATAACTGTTGGGGCACAGACGGTAATGAAGTATAAAAGCTTTATACCCTCCGTCCCGTTCCATCCGCTGAGCCAGCTGAATCCCCTCCCGGTAGGTGGAATGTGTCTGGTACCCTCCGCCGGGACAGATTATGACAGCAGGCCGGCGGCTCTTTCTGTGGGTGTTTGAAGGAACTGCCTCAGAAGGGTAGGGAGGAATGGAGGATGGCTCGGCAGTATGGGCAAACGCCTGCTGCTCCAGGGCAGGATTGCCGGTAAACAGCCACACGCCTTCAGTGGTATCCAGGTCTGCGTCCGGAATCCAGGTATTGTCATCCGGCGCCGGCCGCCAGAGAGGGATAAATAGAAAACGATGGTTCTGGATGGTTTCTGTCAGCAGCAGATTTACAGCGCTTACAAAGTCCTCTGCAGGAAAAACCGCGCCCCATTCCGTTCGATCTTCCTGCTGAATCTGCTCCATGGTATACCGACTGTGCTCCGGCGGAATGCAGGCAGTCCAGTTGGAGGGAAACAGATTTCCGATGGCCCGCCGGACAGGCCCGGTATCCATAATTTCCAGAAAAGTATGATTTGTGGTAAACAATGGTATCATCTCCTTGTATTGTATGTTTTTTTATTGTACTACAGCTTTGTCAGTATGTAAATATTGACAAAGGCCAGACAGGAGAATTATACTGGAAATAGAAATTCTGCGGCATTGAGGCTTTATTCACGGCAGAAGAGGAGGGAGGATATTATGGGTAAGGATACACGTCTTGTAAATATTTATATCAAAATACACAACAAGCGCACGCTGACCATGGAGGATTTGAAGTATTTATCCAAATATGATCCGGAGTGTTTTGAGAAAACCTGCAGAAATATTGTATATAAAATACCGGAGACCAAGGAGATTCTGCAGCCTGAAACCCAGGAGCCGAAACAGCTTCCCGAGCCGCTGCCGATGTTTGAAAAACCGCCCACGGACAAACAGCAGATTGAAGCGGTGCTTTCGAATCTAAAACAGATGGAGCTAAAACGGCTGCCGGTGGAGGAGGTTAACGCAGAAGAGGTGAAGGAACTGTTGGGCAGTCTTTATATGGAGCTTCTCTTCCCCCATAATGACAGGCAGCGGTTTTTTAATATGGAGGATCATGAAGAATTGTCAGTATTTAATAAAAAGGTTTGACTTGGTGTGAAGTACTGAAAGACAGGAGAAAGGAATCAGTGGTAAAATGAAAAAATATGCGGTAATTACAGGGGCAAGCTCTGGAATCGGAAAAGAATTTGCAAAAATACTGGCAAAAGAGGGGTATGCCCTGGCGCTTACTGCCAGAAGAGGAGACCGTTTGCGTAAAATGGCAAAACACTTAAAAACAGAATGCCGGATTGTGGAGGCCGATCTTACCAAAGAGGAGGATTGTTACCGCCTCTATCAGTCTGTAGCGGAGCTGCCGGTGGCAGTCTGGATTAATAACGCAGGCTTCGGCCATTGCGGCACGTTTAAAGAAGGGGAACTGGAAAAAGAACTGGATATGATTTCCGTCAATGTCCGGGCTGTGCACCTTCTCACAAAACTGGTATTAAAGAAGATGGAACGCCAGAACTACGGCTCTATTTTAAATGTGGCTTCCTGTGCAGGGCTGATGCCTGCCGGGCCTTATATGGCGACATATTATGCTACAAAATCATACGTGACCAGCCTGACCCGGGCCATTGCGGAGGAACTTCGGTATGAAGGGAGTCCTGTTTATGTCGGGTGTCTCTGCCCCGGTCCGGTGAATACGGAATTTAATGAAGTTGCAGAGGTGGAATTTGCCTTAAAAGGGATCAGTCCCGCCTGGTGCGCCCGTTATGGATATCAGCAGATGAAGCGGGGAAAAACAGTAATTGTTCCAAAACTTTCCGTAAAATCAGCAGTAACTCTGGGCCGGTTTCTGCCGGAACCGTTATATATACGGATCGCGGCCCACCAGCAGAAAAAGAAGAAATTCGGCCGTAGAAATGAAAGGCAGTAGTTACGCTGTATTTTGAATTTTCAGAAAGTTCAGAATGCCGTGAACGGTCACGGATTTATTGGGGATTTTGTTCTTCCGGCGGTGTCTCAGGTTCAGCAGGCGGTATCTCTGAAGAAGCGGCGGTATCTTCTGAGGCGGAATAAAAATGTCTTTTTGGGAAGTGTTCGTCCCGTTTTTTTTCTTTGCCTTCCGGTACTGCTATTGCTGCTTTTGACTGGGAACGCCCGCCGGCCCGTTCTTCTTCGGCGCGCTGATCCAACAGCAGCTGCAGGTCTTTGCAGAGCTGGCGTTCTTTGGATTGCTTTCGCTGCAGCCGGCTGTTAAGGGTGTCTATACGCTGGTTTTTCTTCCGGGATTCTTCCAGAGACAGTTCTTCGGATGTATTTTTTAAAAATTTCAGTTCCTGTTGTTCGGATTCCTGATCCAGGAAGCCGAAGGCGTCCTGCAGGGTTTGGTGGCCCTGGGTGTTCAGCAGGTGTTTCATATATTTCAGGAAACGGACGCTTTTTGTACTGTCTGTCATATCGTAGAAGAGCGCCTGGCTGCGCAGGGGGACTTCAGAGGCAAACAGCGTCTGCCTGCCGTCCTTTTTTATTTTTTTCATGGAAGCAGGATTAAGATGCTTTTCTTTTTCCGTGTGGAGAGGAGTGCCGGGGGCTTCCAAAGCTTCCAGTGAAAATCCATGCGTCTGCTGTTTACGTTTTTTCTCCTGATGCAGATAGTTCAGTTTTCCGTAAGAATTTTTTATGGTTTCCGGTTCTGATTTTTTTGTTTCTCCGGGCATCCGCCGGTGTTTTGTCTTTTGGGGTTCGCTGGATTCCCGGTGAAGGATCGCCTGTCCTGATTCCCAGCGCTGTTTTTTTTGAGGTTCGCTAAAATAAGTGCCCATATTCTCCATATTCCTTTCGGCTGAGTTTTTTTCCGCTTTTTTCCAGCTCGTGGCTGAGCCCTTTTAAGATCCGTTCCATGGTCAGAAGCGGTTCCGCTGCTTCAGCAGCAAGAAATCCGGCGTAAATCAGAGAATTTTTGATGGCGCTGCCTGACACTTCAAATTGTTCTCCCAGAAAGCGGAAATCAACTTCTTCTGATACTGGCAGCCTGGAAGGAATCATAGACTGCCACATTTGCCGGCGCAGGGAGGCGTCGGGAAGAGGAAAGTCTATGATATCGCTGACCCTGCGCCGGAATGCGCCGTCAAAGTTCTGCAGGTAATTGGTTGCCAGAATACTGATGCCTTCGTATTCTTCCATTTTCTGAAGTAAAAAGGCAATCTCCATATTGCTGTATTTGTCATTGGATTCTTTAATTTCCGTACGCTTGGAAAACAAAACGTCGGCTTCGTCAAAGAAGAGGATAGCCATGGTTTTTTCTGCCTCCCCGAATATGCGGTTCAGCTTCTTCTCTGTCTCCCCGATATATTTGTCTACAACGGCAGGCAGTTCTGCCCGGTAGAGCTCCATGCCCAGTTCCCCGGCCATAACCTGGGCCGCCATTGTTTTGCCGGTGCCCGGAGGGCCGGCAAAAATCATGGATACGCCGTTGCCGTAAGCTGACTTTTCCAGAAATCCCCATTCTTCATAGACAAGTTTCCGGTTGCGGATGCGGTTAATGACATGAAATAATTTTTGTTTGGGCAGCTCCGGAAGGATCAGATCCTTCATCTGGTAAATACTGCGTATTTTTTTTGCATACTGATCCAGGGAATGGGAGGATACGCCCAGAACCGCTTGTTTTAAATGTTCGCCGGTAATCCGGCCGGTTCCTGCGGCCAGGGAATAGGACTTGGCAAGCTCCAGAATTTCCCGGGTTCTGCCGGGCAGGAAATTGTAGCGGCTGAGAAAATCGGTGCGCACCCTGTCTTGCTCCCACTGGTAGGCAAGGGTGAGCTGCCGGTACAGTTCTTTGTCCCTTTGTACATCCTGGGGCCGGATGGAAAAGGGGAGGTATTGCCGGCGGAAAATATTGTTTTTCACAAGGTTTGGTTTCTCTCCCAGCAGGAAAATTGTCTCTTCTTCCTGAAGCCGGCTCAGAAGGGGGCAAAGGTCTGTCTCATAAGCCGGCAGTTCAATGGCAAGCATGGCATGGTTCAGGAGGCATTCTGCCTGAATGTCCCGAAGCTGGGCCTGGGACTCCAATTGTTCCAAAGATATCACGGCAAGATTTTGCTCAAAGCTTGCGGCCAGGTAGGCGTAATTCAATTTCCGCCCGCTTCCCTCAGGGCCGTTCAGATATACCAGCTTCTGGCCGGGAATCTCAGCAAGGCAGGAGGCAATTCTTTCCCAGAGACGGATGGATTCTCCCAGGTAAGGCAGGGTTGTTTGGCCGCCTGCGCCGGATTTGCCGGTGTCATCGGAAGGGGTGCCGGCAAAATCTTCTTTCTGGAAGTACCAGGTAAGGCCGGGGATATGGATTGGTTCTGTCAGGATCCCTTTCAGAAATAGGAAAATCCGGGGAACAATTCTAAGCCGGAGGCCGCATGCAGTTTCATCCCATTCCCGTTCATAGATCACGGGGGCGGACTGGCAGAACAGTTCCTGCAGGAAAGAAACACTTTCGCCGCTATTTAGGAAATTGCTTCTTTCTTTAGCCAGAAAAAGCTGCCAGATATCAGAAGTAAGGCTTTCCCCCTTTAGCCCCGTATACAGTGCCGCCGCTAACAGCAGCAGTTCCTGCCGCTCTAAGCGGGCGGTGAGCGCCAGGTAGAGAAAAGGAGAAAAGATACCCTGATCAACGCTTGCAGCAGCTTTTTTTAACAAAGCAGAAAAGGTTTTTCCGGGATTTCTGTCATTGGAATCCGTAAACGGCAGGCTGCCAGGGTTATCCGGATTGCCGCCGTTAAAAAAAGGCTGACTGTGATCGGATGCCGCAGGCTGCGGGAAGCCATTGGAGGGGCAAAGCCCGCAGGCGCAATCTCCCCATATCAATATATCGTCTAAAAATTCCCTGTAATTTTGGCAGTTCTTCATAGTTCCTCCTGGGCCACAATCTCTTTGAAAGTTTTCTTAAAATCCAGTTCCAAATCTTCCTGATACAGTTTCAGCATCCGGTCATATTGCTGTTTTGCTTCGGATTGCCTGCCGCTTTTATACAGACACCCAATCAGCCGGGTCAGGATTTCTTCATTATAGGGATCTGCTTCCTGCATCCTCTGAAAAAAAGGTATGGCTGCGTTTGGCTGCTTTTGGGAGACCCGCACGGCAGCGCCTGAACGGAGCGCCTTCAGGTATTGGTTCTCCAGCTCTTTTGCAGTTGTGTAGGACCACAGATAGCCGCTGTTTCCCATGTAGCTTCCGGGATAAAGAGAGAAGATTCTTTCCGGATTGCCCGCGGCTGCAGTTTCATCTTTGAAATAGGCAGCTAATTCTGATAAATCAGATTCCACAAGCTGTATATTCAGGGAATATTTCTTTTTCTCATAGCAGATCAGATCCTCAAGGCCTTCCTGGGAAAAAGACTGCCGGATGCTGTAGAGGGTGGTATGAAACAGTGCAATTGCGCTCTTGATGCCTGCTTCCGGCCACAATAATTCCACCAGCACTTCTCTGGAAACGCTGCTGCCCTGAAGATGGAATAAGTAGGCAAACAATTCCCGGGCTTTTTTGGTTCTCCATTTCATTTCCTGGTTTGGAGAAGCAGGAAGAAATACTGAAAAACAGCCCATGCACTGAATTTTGATTTTCCCGGATTCCTTTGGGCCCGGGGCTTCCTGTTTTGTTTTTACGGGAATCAGGCTGCGGGTATCCACGGTATTTCGGTGAAAGGACTGGATTTCAATTAAAATCTGCTGATGCTTTGGAGTGAATCCGGGATTCCATATGCAGTTTTTCTGTAAAAAGCAATTGCCGGTCCGGGATTGTTCAATGGCTTTGCGGTAATTTCCGCTCTCCCAGGATAAAACAGCCAGCATTTCCCAGGCGATGGCCGTTTGCAGCGTTTCATATTCTGAATGCTGAATCATTCTTTTTGCGGCCTGTCCGGCGGCGGGATAATCCCCGGACAGGTAATAGGACTTCATCTGTTCTGCAAGGATGCAGTTTCTGAGAAGGAATCCCTCTGCGACAGTTTCTGTTCCCGGGCTTTCTGCGGAAAAAACCGGCCCTGAATCCCCTTCCGCCTGCATATCGCAGGGCTCGGGATCCTGAACTGGCTTTGAAACCAGTTGGGGAAGGATCTGCCAGGCGGCGGCAAGAAAGCTGCCTGGCTGAAACTGGGCTCCTTTTTTGATTTGTTCTGTAAGAAAGGCGAAGGCGTCCTCCAGCTGATGAAGGCAGCATTTTAACTTTACCTGCTCAGTGCAGATGGCTTTGGCCGTCTCATTCCAGATATGTCCGGGATATTCGCCTGCCTGTTTTAAATATGAACCGGAAACCTGAAGGTCGCCGGAGCGGCGTTTTACCGCTGCCAAAAAAAGAAGGACCTTTTTGTAATCCTTCAGCCTGCCTTCTTCGTAAAAAGCTTTTCCGGCCTGTTCTATCTGCCGGAGGGACTGGTCTGCGCGGCCTAATGCCATTAAATATTTGCCGTAAATGAATCTGGCTTTCGGGGCCAGTTCACAGCGGCTGGTTTCAAGAAATACAAACCAGCGCTCCATGGTTCCGTAAAGCCGTTCTTCTAACATGGAATCGCCGGAAACTTCCAGCACAGCCTGGACAATATCTGCCGCGCTGCCCCGGCAGGCGTATTCGGCAGCCTGGATCCTGTCGCCTGTTTTCAGCAGGAAATAAGCGGCGGCCCGAAGGGTTTCCTGCTGTTCTTCCAGGGGCGTCTGGGATAACAGAAACCGCTGGAAAATGGAATGATAGCGGTATAAATTGCTGCCGTCTCCAAGAGCCTGGACAAAGAGCATTTCATTCACCAGATAGTGGAGCAGGCTGTCTGAGTTATGGATTCCCGCGATTTTATTGCAGATGGAAGGGGTCATATAGTCCAGAACGGCAGTCTTTTTCAGAAAAGTCTGAATGTCAAAGGGCAGCTTCCGGTATACCCTCGTCATAAAATAATCGGAAATCTCTAATTTTTCGCAAATATTTTGTATCGTGTCTGAGGTAACGGCCTTTTTCTGCTGCCGTAACTGCAGCATGATCTGCGCAATGCCTACCGGCCATCCTTCCGTAAAATCATAGATCAGTTTTGCCCAGTGAAAGCGGCTGCTGTTGGAAGGATCCAGCAGGGAAGCAATTTCTTCCTGTGTGAATTTCAGTTCTTCCATGCCCAGGCAGGCAGCCTGCCCGCTTTGGATATATTTGTCAAAATAGCTGGGAAGGGCGCGTTTTTCCACAAGAAAAAAACGGATTTTAGGTTCCATGGTTTCTATTAAAATATCCAGCAGGTTGAAAATGTCAGGGTTGGAGATTTCCTGAAAATCATCGAAAATGATGTTCAGAAAGTCAATTCTCTCGTCCAGCCAGACCACAAGCTGTTCCATTACAATGTCGATGTTTTCCAGAAGAGACGCGGAAACGGTGAAATCCCCGTTAGGACTCCCAAGGGCATACTGAACAGATTTCGTGAAGTTCTGGATAAAGGACATCAGGTCATTATCCGTTTCGCTGATGCTGTACCAGGCGCTTTTCCCGGAAAAACTGCGCACGTAGTGGGCCAGGGCCTGGGTTTTCCCGTAACCGGCCCCGGCATTCAATATAATAATGCCTGCTTCTGAAGAGGAGAGCAGGGCGTCTGTCGTCCGCTCTGTATAGATTTTGTTTAGGGTTGGTATCTGGATTTTGCTGTTTTCATTCCTCATGTTGCTGTGTCCTTTTGCGCGCATTCTAATACCACAGCGGACGTTTTATATTTGGATCCGGCAGTTGCTGTGTATCGAAATATAGATTGTTCGCTGGAGTACCAGGATAATATTTTATTTGTCTATCATACCGCAAATCACAAAAATTGCAGGGGTTTTTTCACCGATTGCATTTTTTAGGGTACAATTTGTGTCAATACTTCAGAGAAAAAGTAAATTTGTTTAGAATTTTGTTCAGTGGGAGAGTTTATAATTTAAAACATCAGACAACAGAACTGTTATGTTGTTGTAGAGTGCAGTTTTTAAAAGGAAAGGAGGTAGCCGGCATTAGCGGCGGAGGCTGCTGGTGCTGGAAGATTATGGCTGAATATTTATCACCAGGCGTATATGTAGAGGAATTTGATTCAGGCGGAAAGCCAATGGAAGGCGTTGGTACGAGTACAGCCGGATTTATCGGACTTGCCGAGAGAGGCCCGGCGGAGGGAGTTCCGCAGCTTGTTACCAATTTTGCAGATTTTAAGAGGAAATTCGGCGGATATCTTTCTGAGAATGAGTACGGAGAATACCGGTTTTTAGCTTATGCGGTAGAGCACTTTTTTGTAAACGGCGGTTCCCGCTGTTTTATCTCCCGCGTGGCGCCGGGGGACGCGAAACCTGCCCAGGCAAGAGTTCCGGCTCAGGATACGGTGCTTCGCCTGAAAGCGAAGAATCCGGGCTTATGGGGCAACAGCATGAGTATTGTGGTGACCCCGGCAAGCAAGGCTAAGACGCAGATTTTAGAAGAGCTTGAAACCGCCGACGGAAAACAGTATTCCGTCAAAAGTTCGGCAGGCTTCCATGAAGGAGATGTGGTTGTATACAAGGACATGACCAATGTGGTATACAATCGGGTAGTCAGAAGCCAGGACAATATTATTGTTTTTGAAAAAGAGTTTGAACAGGATGTTGTGGACAAGAATCTGCTTCCGTCAAAGGTAATCTCCACCTGCGAATTCAATCTGGAAGTAAAATTTGACGATATTGTGGAATTTTATGAGAATTTGTCCTTCAATGTAGCGATTCCCAATTATATTGAGAAGAAAACTGCAAAATCTGATTTGATTATTGCAGAGTATGTGGGAAAACCAACCAGCGAAGTTGTAGCTCCTTTTGACGAAATTGCAGGGGCAGACCCGGAGAAGGCGTTCTCCGTCATTGCTTTAAAGGGCGGCAGCAACGGTTCTGTTTCCAATATCAGCGCGGCAGATTTTATCGGCGTGGATAAGGGAGCAGGAAAGAGAACGGGCATTCAGGCATTTTTGGATAACGACAGCGTTTCCATTATGGCAGTTCCCGGGGTAGTGGATCCCAACGTACAATTAATGCTGGTAGCCCACTGTGAGAATCTTGCCAGCCGGTTTGCAGTGCTGGATATGCCGAGAGACGCCAGAAAGATGGACGACATCATTGCTCACAGGGATATTGTGGACAGCAATTATGCTGCAATGTACCATCCATGGCTGGAGGTGTTTGATCCGCTGGATAAAAAGAATATGGCGATTCCGCCGTCCGGTTCTGTGATTGGAATTTATGCCCGCAGCGATACTTCAAGAGGAGTGCATAAAGCGCCCGCCAACGAGACAGTAAGGGCCTGCGTAGGGTTAGACTGCCAGTTTAACAAAGGCGAGCAGGATATCTTGAATCCCAAGGGAGTGAACCTGATCCGCTCTTTCCCGGGGCAGGGCATCCGTGTCTGGGGCGCGCGTACAGCCAGCAGCGATCCAAGCTGGAAATACATCAATGTGCGCAGGCTGTTTATCTTTATTGAAGAGAGCATTAAAGCAAATACCAATTGGGCGGTATTTGAGCCCAACGATGAGGTTCTGTGGGTGCGTGTGAAACGGACCATTGACGTATTCCTGACAGGGCTCTGGAGAAATGGGGCGCTTGCAGGATCTGCACCGTCGGAAGCGTTTTTTGTGAATTGCGGAAGAAACACTATGAGCCAGGATGATATTGACAACGGAAGGCTGGTCTGCGTCATCGGCATCGCACCGGTGAAGCCTGCTGAATTCGTAATCTTTAGAATTTCACAGAAAACAGGCGATTCCGTATAAGAATGACGGTGCAAGAGAACATTTCTTCAGGAAATAAATAGTCAGAAAGGAGCGTTGTGAAGAGATGGCAAGTACTCCATATGGAAAATTTAGATATAAGGTGGAAATAGACGGTTTAGAGGCCGGAGGTTTTTCGGAGGCATCCGGATTTGACGCATCCATTGATGTGATTGAATACCGGGAAGGCGATATGGTTCAGACGCCGCTGAAGCTGCCCGGATTGAAAAAATATGGGAATATTACGCTGAAACAGGGCGTTGCAGATTCCATGGTAATGTATGAATGGATGATTGCCGGCGTGGAAGGGGAAGTGGAGCGCAAGACGATTACTATTACCATTTTGGATGAGACTGAGACTGCTACGGCGTCCTGGCAGGTAATCAATGCATGGCCGGCAAAATATACGGCGCCGGATTTCAATGCAACTTCTTCCGAGGTTGCAATTGAATCGCTTGAAATTGCCCATGAGGGAATGACCAGGGTTTCCTAATGTAATCAGCAGGGGATGGCGGAATAAAGCCAGTACAGAATATGGCTCCGGAGAGGCGTAAGTTCTCCGGAGCTGACAGGAAAGCAGGAGGGAACGGCAGATGTTTGAGACAGAGTTTTCTTTTGTCCTGCCCAGAGGGTATGTGGACAGGGAGGGAAATCTCCACAAAGAAGGAAAGATGCGCCTGGCTACGGCTGCAGATGAAATTATACCGCTGCGTGACCCGAGGGTGCAGCAGAATCCCGGATATCTTGTGATTATCCTGCTGTCCAGGGTGATTACAAGCCTGGGAACCATGCCTGCGGTGGATACAAAGGTAATTGAAGGGCTTTATACAGCAGATTTGGCATATCTGCAGGATTTGTATGAGCGGATTAATCAGGCGGAGGTTCCTGTTTACCGCACAGTTTGCCCCCATTGCGGGGAAGAGATTAAAGTGCCTGTAAATTTTATGGAAGCCGGGCCATAAATGTGTATCCGGCGGACAAAATTTATGAAGAGGCGGCGTTTATTGCCTATTATGTCCATTGGAGCCGGGAAGATGTTTTGAATCTTACACATAATGAACGGCTCCGTTGGTGTAAAGAAATATCAGAAATAAACAGAAAAGTCAGCCATGAACCGCCGAAAAACGATATTTTTAAGATTTAATCCCGGCAGAAAGTAAAAATGCGGCAATTACTGAGAATGTATCTGGCAGGCGGGACGGCTTAAGAGGTGAAATACATGGCAATACAGAATAATCTTGCAAAGAGAACCAAGTTTAAGGTGATATTAAACGGAAAACCTCTGGGATTTTCCAAGGTATCCAATATCTCTGCCACGATGGAATTTGAAACGGTGACGGAAGGCGGGGTGAACGACAGGGTTCATTATCTGCAGAAACCCAGACAGTCCATGGATAAGCTGATTTTGGAATACGGAATTGCCAGCGGAGAGTTAAGCCGTACTACCCTGACGGCGGGATATGAGCTGAAAAAGGGAATTATCATTATGGTAATGCCGGAAAAAGGGATGATCCCAACGGCAACTTATCAGGCTAACTGGGGTGTGGTGACTAAGTGGGAAATTGACACATTAGACGCTACCAGCAGCGGCCTGCTGATTAAGAAAGTGGAAATATCCCACAATGGATTAACAGAAACCATTAATAAAATTGGATTATAAGAGACGGTTGAAATAGTCAGATGCTAAAGTTACGAGAGCCTTTTTCACAGAAAGTACATCTTCATATCAGACAGGATATGCTGCAGCGGCTGTGGGATAAGTATGTTCCCTCTGCTTCGCCGGAATATGGGCAGATACAGCTTATTTATCTGGATGAGGGAACAGGCAGAAGCATACAGCAGCCAGAGCAGGTGCAGCTGCTTTTGAACCTGGTGATCCGGAATAAAAGAATGCAGATGGGGCTGGAGCAATCTCCTGTTTTGGCAAAATTCGGCCAAAAACAGCTGGCAGGAAGCCTTAAGCGGATGGAGCGGTATTACGCGGCACAGCTGAAAAGCTGTGATTTTGTAATGTACCGGACTGTAAAACAGTATTTTGCACTGCTTTCCCAGGCAGTGAAAGAGGAACAAAGATACCGAAGCTGGCAGAGAACCTGCGGGGCCGTTGAAAAGCAAAGGGAGGAATACCGTCTGCTTTCTCTTTTTTCTGCCCGCCTGCGGGAATATTCAAAGGAATATTCTGTTCAGGCAATGCGGACATTGGAGAAAGAAGTAATCCGCCTTTTCTCAGAAACAGAGTATCGGATTTTGGCGGAACACGCCGTCTGGCAGGAGAAACAGGAATTTCTTGCATACCTGAAAGAATGCGATGAAATATGGTGCAGGGACACGGTCCGGCAGCTGGAAAAGGAAAAAAGCGTACGTCAGGTTTTTTATTCTGTCCGGCAACAGTCTGCACGGGAAAAACTTGTGGAAGCAGTCACAAGGATGGGCCAGAAAGAGTTTTGTTTTGTATACCATCGGATGGCAGAACGGACAGGTGATGTCCAACAGAGGGAAATATGGAAAAGAAGCAGGCAGGAGATGCTTCGCTTTATAGAACAGACAGAACCGGAGGTATTGCAGAAAGTCTGGGTGCAGATGGAAAAATCAGCCGAACAGAAAGGAAAGTCTGCAAAGCAGATAAAAAATTCGAAACAGATGGCGGCTGAAGAGAAAACTGTTTTCCGAAATACCCCGAAATCAGTCCGGCAAATCCGAAAAATTTTGTCAGAGAGAATGGAACGTTTGCAGGAACAATACCGGAAGGAAGAGATCAAAAGCCTTCAGAAACAGGCTGCCGTGATGCTGGAGAAAGATACTTTTCAGGAGATTGCGGAGATTGTGGATATCAGGCAATTGACGGCTGACTTCTCAAAAGACGGCGTCTCTGATGTGTTTGACAGGCTGGATCAGGAACGGGAACTATGCAGGGAAAGAATAGAGCGTCATCAGGCTCAGGCTTTTGAAACTTATCGGGAATTCTGTCATCAGGTATTGCCAAAGGACTGGCAGGCGCAGGATCAGGCAGATCATCAGGCAGAACGGACATTTCTCAGCCGGCACCGTCACGAAGTGACCAGGGAAGAGGTTTGGAATATCCGCAGATGGAGCAGGCTGCTTTTGGAAGTTTTTCCGGCAAAGCAGGAGCAGAGGGGCGCGGAACCCTCTGAAAAGGAACTGCCCGCAGGACAAAAGGAAAGGGTAAATCAGACAGGATCAGCCGAACTGATACATACGATCAAACAGATCAACCGCCGGATGCAGGAACAGGGGACATCCGGTGAAAATGTAACATTGAGCTGGCGGGAAAATCCTCCGAAAGATCCTGAAATTCAGGGATTGTTGGAACACATCAGGGAATTGAAAGAGACACAGCAGACAGAATTTATCAAACATCTGGCAGACATGATTCTGATTTTGCAGCAGGCGGATTTGTCCCATGCTGTACAGGAAAGAAGCGCAGCAAATACGACGCCCCAGGCAAAAACAGCAGGCTCTGAAGAATCAATACGGATGATGGCAGAGAATCTGTTGCACCCCCGGAACAGGAAACTGGCCGAAAGTCTGTTACAGACCCAAAACAGTCAATTTGCCCAGCGGTTCTTTCAGGCAGGGCATAAAGATTTAATGGGAAAGCTGCTTCAAATTGAAAATGGAGAAGCTGTTCGCCGGATCTTCGAGGGCGGAGATAAGATAGAAGGCATATCTCACTGGAAGATTTGGGAATGGGGGAACGCTCTTTTCAGCCATTTTGAGTATGAACAGGGACGGCAGGACGCAGACATCTTACCGGGAGGGCAGCAGGAAGCGCTTGTTTCTGAAAAAGCCGGGCAGCAGGAAGCGCTTGTTTCTGAAAAAGCCGGGCAACAGGAAGCGCTTGTTTCTGAAAAAGCCGGGCAGCAGGAAGCGCTTGTTTCTGAAAAAGCCGGGCAGGAGGATCTGCAGACCCAGGTGATACGTCGTCAGATTGAACTGGCAAAGGACAGGAATCATCTGCAAAGGCTGGTACGCCAAATTAATCACAGGACAGACGCAGAGCTTTCGGATACAGATGTTAAGCTCAGTATGCCGCCGATTCAGGAACTTTTACATAATATCCGGCAATTGGATGAAACGCAGTATGGAATCCTTGTAAAAGAACTGTCAGAAGTGATTAAGGTACAGCAATTGCTGGACGGCGCACAGAAATCCTGGACAGCGGCGGAACAAGAATTTCCGGAAAGAATTTCAGAGATAGAAAACAGGGGAGCTGCCAGCCAGAGCTCCGGGGGCGGTGAAAGGATAGAAGATATATCCCAGGGAAAGATGCGGGAATGGGGGAACGTCCTTTTGAGCCATCCGGAATATAAGCAGGGACAGCAGGAGGCTGACGTCTTATCGGAGCGGGGTGAAGATGTAAAACCCAGCATGCCGCAGGTGCAGGAACTATATGTGGCAGAAAATAGTCCGTCTGCAGCCCGCAGGGAACGGGACAGGCGGGAAGCGCAGCAGTATCCGGCCGCTATGTATGCTGTTTTGACACAGCGCATTCAGCAATTCGAAGCGCATAGGCGCATGGAAGTCGGCAGGGAACTGCGGAAAGCAGAACAGGTTCTTGGCCTGACGGTTTTCAGGAAAGGAAATATCGGGAAACGGACGGAAGAACCTGCCGATACAAAAGCATCAGCCTATGATAGGATGGAACCTGCCAATGGGAAAATAGCAGCACATTATGAGAAAGAATATTCCGGTACACCGGAAGAAAATAATGCGGCAGAATATTTTCAGCCAGAGGTCTCAGGTAATATCATGGAACACTACAGCCCGGAATCTTTAGGACTCCGTGTTCTGGCTGCTCCAGACAGAAGTTTTGCAGGAAGCCAAAATGTCAGGCCGCCTTCTTACCGGATTCAGGAACTGGAATATTCCCTACAGAAAACAACTGCATGGGAGGAAGAACAGCAGAGAACCAGAATCCGCATGGAGACAGAAAATGCCCAGATAAAATCCGCACAGGAACAGTTGGACAAAAAACTGAAGGAAGTGGAGCAGCAGCTGAAGAAAACAGAGGGTGCAGCGCAGGCGAAGGAAGATGTGAAATCTTTGGCAGAACAGGTGAAAAGGCAGCTTTATGAAGAATTGCATGTGGAGAAGCTGCGCAGAGGATTGGTGTAAAACAAATCCGGGAAGGGAGGAACCGTTTTGGGACTTACAAAGGCAAAACTGGAAATTGAAAAAGAAATCGGAGTCAGTATCATAGACGTGCTGTTTAATCCGTCTGAATATCAGCTGACAGACAGCGCGAATTATTCAGAAAAAAAAGTGCCCGGATTGGACGGGCCTGTCATCCAGTATATTTCCGGCGAGGCGACGGAATTATCGCTGAACCTTTTTCTGGATACTTATGTGCCGAAAAAACCGCCTTCGCTGTTCTCTTTCGGCGGCTCCGGAGACGGTTCCACAGATGTTTCCAATATTACAAAGCGGATTGCAGATGCCACGTCCATTGACGGGAGCCTTCACCGTCCTCCCAAGGTAACCTTTAAGTGGGGGTCTTTGAATTTTAAAGGGGTAGTGACCAAGTTCAGCCATACTTATACCATGTTTACCGAAAACGGAATGCCGGTCCGGGCTAAGGTGAGCCTGACTTTTAAATCCCTGATGTCGCCTAAGGATAAGCGGCGGGAGTCCCCCTTTGAGTCGCCGGACCGCACCAAATACCGCACCATCCGCCAGGGAATCGGATTGTGGGATATTGCTGGCATGGAATACGGAGATCCGGATCTGTGGAAGGTAATTGCCCGGGAAAACGGAATCTTAAACCCGCTGGATGTCCGGCCGGGCCAGGTGGTAAAGCTGCCGGCTCTTTAATCCTTTAGCGGATGGGTAATAGTTTGAATTAGGATGAAACTGCCAGGGCGCCGTCTTTTATCAGAAACCCGGAAGCGTTTCGGCAGGAAAGGAGAGTGACGCTAAGTGGCGAAAATTTCCATGGCGAGCCTGGCCGCAAAATACAACGATTTTATGGTTCCGGCCATGAAAGTGAAGGCCGGGGGATTTGACCTGATCGGGGCAAGCGAATACGGTGTGGAGTCTGTGGACCTGACCCTTTCCCAGTCTGCGGCAAGCGCGGCTGTCATTAAGCTTACCAATGTGTATGATTTGGAAAAACGCAGTTTTGTTTCTGATATCAGCGATTTTATTCTGGGCGAAATGATAGAAGTTGAGATGGGATATGGTTCTTCCCTGACCTCCCTGTTTTACGGATATGTAGATGAAATCAATTATGAGCTTTCAGAAAATCCTTCTGTCCGGGTAACGGCGGTGGACGTGCGCAGAATGATGATGGGAAGCAAGAAAAGCAATATATCCCATCAGGTAAAGAGCTATTCCGAGGCGTTCAATGAAGTGATAAAGGTATATAATCCTGTGTACAAGACGAAAGATGTGGATCCCACAGACAAGCTGGAAACAGACTGTATTATCCAAAACGGCAGCGATTATGATTTTATCAAAGAGGAATTGTGCCGGAAAGCAAACAGGGATTTTTTTGTCCATGCCGGAAAACTTTATTTTAAAGATATTTCGGCAGAACTGTTTTATACTGTGGAAATGGAATGGGCCAAGGATTTCATTTCCTTTCAGCGGAGGGCATCTTTTCAGGACGCCGTAATAAGGATTATGGGGCAGGATACTGATAAGAAGGAAGAAGTGGAAGCTGAGGTAAAAGTGAAATCAGATGATAAGCAAAAAAAGCTGGTAAAAAATGAAACTACAGAAATGGATGCGGCAGTGGAAGATAACAGCGATGCCAAAAAGATTGCAGAGCATAAAGCAGACGAGATGAAAAAGCAGGCGAGGCAGGCCACAGGAGTATGCATCGGCGTACCGGAGATACAGCCCGGGGGCCGGGTGAAGATTAAGAAGGGGGACTCTAAACTGATCGACGGAACCTATGATATTATTGAGGTAAAACATTCCTTCAGCGGAGACGGGTATCGGACAACTTTTGAAGTGGGAGGCTGGAAACGTTGAATTTTTATGATGAACTGCTGAGCGATAAAAAAAACGATAAGACATATCCGGAAATAACAGCCCCCGGGCTTTTAAACGCCATTGTAAAGGAAATTTGGGATGAACAGCATAAGGGCATGATCAAGGTGGAATACCTTATGGGGGAAAAGAATAAAAAGACTTCCGACTGGGTAAGGGTCATGGCAGGCTACGGCGGGAACGGATTCGGCAATTACTGGCTGCCGGAAATCGGCACGGAGGTGCTTGTGGGATTTATTCATGGAAACATGAATATGCCGGTGGTTCTGGGATGTCTGTGGAACGGGAAGGATCAGCTGCCGGAAGGGGCGGCAACCGAAAAAAATGAGACAAAGACAGTTATGACGAAAGGCGGCAATAAAGTCACTTTTACGGAGACAGAGGGGAAGCAGAAAATTACGGTAGAAACCCCCAAAGGCCTGACGGTTCTCATAGACGATGAAAACGAGGCAATTTTTGCGCAGGATAAGGAAAAAGAAAACAGTATCCACCTGGACTGCAAAAACGGAGCCATGAAGCTGACTGCAAAGCAGGAAATGTCTCTGACTATCGGAACAAAAGAAGTGATGAAAGCCGATGCCGATACGGTGAAACTCACCTGCGGCACCATTCAGCTGGACGCGCAGCAGACTTTAAAGCTGAGCGGGCAGACCGCTTCGGTAGAGGGCGCCAGCATTAAAGTAAAGGCAGATGGAGAAATGGGCCTGCAGGCTTCCGGAGTAGCCCAGATCAAAGGCAGTATGGTGAAGATTAATTAGGCGGAGATTGGCGGAGGGAGAAGTTATGGATCAAAGAAGCAGCGTGAAAGCATTTCTCGGCGCCGGCTGGAAGTTTCCAGTTGGAATTGACAGCGCCACCGGCAGAATTAAAATGTCATCCAATGAGGACAGCATCCGGGAATCTATTCAGATTATTATAGGGACCAGACAGGGCGAACTGCCTATGCACCCGGATTTTGGATGCCGGATCCAGGAATACGCCTTTGAATCTGTGGACTACACCACAATGTACTCTATGAAAACAGAGGTGGAACATGCTTTAATCCGCTGGGAACCCAGAATTATGGATATTCAGGCAGAAGTCAGCGACGAACACATTGATCAGGGAAAGCTTCTGATCCATGTCAGCTATACGGTCCGCGCTACCAACAATCAGTATAATTTGGTCTATCCTTTCTATATAAGTGAAGGAGAATAACCGGGAATGTGGAAGAGGGAACAGTTATGGATATTCCGCAAATGGAGAAAATGACAAAAAAAGACGTTATAGATTATATGAGGAAATGTGCCAGGCAATACGTTCCGGAGTGGAGGTATGATGAAGAGCAGCCGGACCCCGGGACTGCGCTGGTATCTGTTTTTGCAGATATGATGTATGACAACATTAAAAAATTTAATATGTCCGTGGCGGGAGATTTATTTTCTTTCTTTGACGGAATAAACGCAAAGCTGCTTCCGGCAAGCCCGGCAGAAGGCTTTGCGGTATTTGGGCTTCCGGAGGGGCTTGTAAGCGAGGCGGAGGTTCCGGCAGGAACCCGGCTTTTAGCAGATACAGAGGACGAGCAGCTTGTGTTCGAAACCCAGGAGGAAGTGCTGGTATGTTCTGTGGAAATGCAGCGGATTTTCCTTGCAGTTCCGAAGGAGGACGCTGTCTATGAGGTGTTTAGCCGGGGAAAAGATCCTGTGCCGTCTTTCTTTTTGTTTCAGGACGGAACAGAAAATCTGCAGCGCCATCTTCTGTTTTTCTGCTTCGGACAAGAACTTAAGATTAACAATTATGCCAATGTGCGGCTGTCTCTTGTGCCGGCAGGAAAAAAGGCGGAGAAGGAATTAGAGGAAGCTCTCTGCGATCCCGCCCGCATCCGTTTCTTCTACGGTGCAGGCGAAGAATATCAGAGGATTTCAGACTATACTTATCAGGACGGCGGGCTGTGTTTTAAGATTCCAGGGGGGCCCCAGGGGATTGCGGCTATGGAGGAGTTCAATTCTCAGTATGTGATATCGGCAGAAATTCTGGACGGCAGGTTTTTTTCAGGAATTTATTGGAAGGAGATAGCTCTGAACGCAGAATGCAGAGGGCAGAAGCCGGAGTTTATCAATGTAAACGGCACCGATCAGGAAATTGAGGAATTTTTGGCATTCGGTGAAAATCCATCGCTGTATGATGAATGTTATATCGGCAGCCAGGAAATTTTCGGAAAAACCGGGGCGCAGATTTCTGTAGAATTTGATCTGGATTTTGTGAAAATTCCTATCGAAGAAATTGTGTCTGGCGTGAAAATAGCCTGGAAACGGATTATGCGGAAACAGGAATTTGTGCCGGAGGAAGAATATGATATTACCATCCGGGAAGTGATTTGGGAATATTATAATGGATTCGGCTGGAAGCGGCTTTCAGTGTCCTCTCAGTACCGGGATATTTTTTCTGTTGAAGAAGGGCTTAGGGGAGTGCGCCGGAGGATGGAATTTACCTGCCCGGCGGATATCGAGCCCGCTCTGGTGAATTCGGCGGAGAATTACTGTATCCGCGCCAGAATTATACGGATGAATAATGCGTATAAGACAAAAGGCGCTTATGTTGCGCCGGTAATGGGGAATTTTTCTTTAAGTTACAGTTATATGGAGGCGCCGCTGCACCCACAGGCAATGATCCAGCAGAGCAATATGGAGCGGACAGAATACAGGAAAGAGGAGATGGAGGCGAATGGATTTGCATTTCCTGCATGCAGGGCAAGGACGGAAGAACAGAGAAGCTGCTATTTCGGATTTAACCGGCCGCCGGTGGGCGGGCCGCTGAAATTCTTATTTACCATGCATGATACGGTAAAGGGGAATCTGTCAGGAATGAAGTGGGAGTATCTGTCCAAAGAAGGATGGAAGGAAATGCATCCGGCAGACGGCACCGAAGGTTTCGCCCATACGGGCCTGATTTCCTGGTATGGACGGAAAGACAGCAGCCATGGGCAGATGTTCGGAGAGGATTTGTACTGGATACGCCTGCGGGAAGGAACCGGGCAGGAAGCGGATAATGACAGGATGAACTGCCCGAAAATTGAAGGGATTTATTCTAACGCTACCAGTATCCTGGCAGTTGAGACTGTAGAAGAGTTCTACGAAATCGAACCCCGCGCCGAGGAAAAGCAGATACAGCTCTCTTATCCGGATATCTCCAGCCTGGAAGTCCGGGTGCTGGAGCTGGGGGATTATACCGGAAGCCCGGCAAAACAATGGACAACGTGGAAGGAAGTGGAGGAGTTGACAGAGGGCAGCGGCGTCAGAAAGGAATTTGCGGCCGACAGACGGAATGGTAAGCTTTTGTTCCCGAAATATATGGAAGCCGGGGGACGCAATGACCAGGAGGAAATTGGGGTTCATGTAAGGTACAGCCACAGCCGGGGAGACAAAGGAAACCTTGCAGCCGGGGAAATAGGGCGGCTGGATCGGACGGTTGGGTTTATCAACAGCGTAGTTAATCCCATGGCTACAGTGTGCGGGCTGCCGGAAGAAACAGTAATGGAGGCTGTGGAGCGCAATGCCGGCCTTTTGCGCCACGGCAGACGGTGTGTTTCTGCAAAAGATTATGAAGATATGGCGAAAGAGGCAGCCAGGGATGTCAGCAGGGTAAAATGTTTTCCGAACCGTGACGAAACAGGGAAAAGCCGGCCGGGAGCGGTAACGCTGGTTGTGCTTCCCGGAGATTACGGGGAGAGCTTTTATAGTTTTGAACGGACAAGGAAGAAGATATATACCTGCCTGGCCGCCCATATGGATGAAACTATTTTAAACCGGGGGCAGTTCCATATCGTAATGCCGGAACTGATCCGGCTGGATGTGAAGGTAGTGCTGGAGCTGACCCAGGAAAAAGAAATTTTTGCAGCCATCAAGCGGGTACGGGAGGAATTGGAACGTTTTCTGAATCCCCTGTACGGCAACTTTTACGGGAATGGATGGGAAATCGGCACGCTGCCGGATAAAAACCAGATTACCCATGCTTTAAAAAAAGTGGAGGGCGTAAAATACATCAGCCAGCTTTCATTACGGAAATACAGAAGAGGGCGGTTCGAAGAATATGAAGTGAATGAAGAACGGCTGCTGCCATTTTACAGGCTGCCCAAAAGCGGCTTCCATGAAGTGATTGCAGAGCCCTGACAGAATTTGAAAAAGGAGCGCAGGCCATGTTCTACAATTTGAATCTGGATGATAAATCTTATCAGGAAATTGAAGCGGATGCGGTATTTCAAATACCGAGAGAATGTCCGGACTGGACCAATTATAACCAGTCGGATCCGGGGATTATGCTGCTGGGGCTTCTTTCCTGGCTCAAAGAAATTCAACAGTATCATATCAGTCAGCTCTGCGGCTGGAAGCGTCAGAAATATCTGAAGTTATTCGGCGCTTCCCTGAGGCGTGCCAGGCCTGCCTGGGGCGCCGTCAGCGTGGAACTTCCTGCCGGGCTCCCCGGCCGGCAGACGCCTTTGCCTAAAGGCGCCAGGTTTTATGCAGATGATATGGCATTTGAGACGGTGAAAAAAGAATGGCCCCATTCTATAAGGCTGATAGGCGCTTATCTTTTATCCGGCGAAATGTTGGAGAAATATGTGAATATCGGCAATGATTTGGAAAAGCAGATGCGCCTGTATCCTTTTGGAGAATACCCAAAACAGGGGGATTGCTGTTATTTTATCATGGATCAGGCATTTTGCCCCAAAAGCCTGACGGAGGTAACCTTTGATATCCGCACGGATTATGAAGTAAGCCGCAATCCCATCGGGGAAGATTTCATCCCCCTGGCAGAGCTTAAATGGGAATACCAGTCCAAGGAGGGCTGGCAGGAGCTTTTGGTGGAATTTGATACTACTTATGCTTTTTTGCAAAGCGGGAAAATCGGGCTTTATCTGCCGGGTGAGATGGTAGAGGATCAGACATACGAGGTGTTTCAGCTTCGTGTTACCCTGACAGAAAATAATTATGATGTAGCGCCGCTGATACAGAATATTTATTTTAATGAGATAGAGGTAAAGCAGCAGTATTCTTACTGCGATTATGAAGATTATGAACTGGAACTTTCCGGCGTCTCCCAGATACTCTCTATTACCAGCAGCATGTATCTGGCAGAAAACGGACAGACAGAGCTTTATTTAGAGCGGGACGGAGGATGGATTCCTGCCCGGATTATCCGTAAGGAGAGAACAGAAGAAGGAGACTGCCTGCTGTTTTTTGCAAAGCCGGCCTGGGCTGAAGGCAGGATTGCCTGCCGCCTGGCGGCCTATGAAGATGATTTCTGGGAGCGGCGGGAGATTGGCACGGGAAGAGGTTTTGCCAGCCAGGAATACGCGTTGGATCTGGACGGAATTGTCTGCGGCGAATTTGAACTGATGGTCTGTGATCGGCAGGACAAAAGGTTTTACCCTTACCGGCAGGTGACAGATTTTGACAATTGTATGCCGGAGGATGCAGTTTATGTGCTGGAGCCGGAAGAAAACAGGCTGTTGTTTGGGAATTGTGAAAAGGGCATGGCGCCGGAAGGCAAAATCCGCTTGCTGCGACTTAGGGTAAGCAAGGGGAAATCAGGCAATATCAAAGCCGGAAAAATCCGGGAATGCCCGGCGTTTCCAGATTTGCTGGTCAGGCAGTATGAGAGCACGTCTGGGGGCAGGGACAATGAAACGGTGGAAGAGTGCTTTGAGCGGCTGCAGAGGGATTTAAAACAGATCAACCGGGGAGTCACCGCTTCGGATTATGAGGAACTGGTTCGGCGTACGCCCGGGCTTTTAATCTTAGACAGCAAAGTGGTGGCGCCGGCAGAGGGGATGGATCAAAAGTATGTGCCGGAAAATGAGATTTCCATTGTGGTGCGGCCTTTAAGCTATAAGAAGCGGGACGGCTGTTTAAATGAAAAATACCGCCGGAATCTGGAACAGATGCTGCAGGGCAGGAAGATGATCGGAACTTCGGTTAAGATTTTAAATCCGGAATATGTGGGCATTTCCATTTTCGCGGAAATTGTGATCCGGCCCCAGTTTACCGATGCGGAGATTATGATTGAAGAGGCGGTGCGAACCTATCTGGACGAAACTGCCTGGGAAATCGGGAGGCCGGTTTCCAGCAGTGAGATATATGGGATTATCGATATGCTGCCCTGTGTGCAGCAGGCAAGGGCGCTGTCCGTAGAGGCCAGGGGGCGGGGATTTAGGCATCTTGTTAACGGAGATGTGAAGCTTCTGCCCAACGGGCTGCCGTTTCTGAAGGAAATGGATTTCAGGATTTTTACAGCAGGAGAGGATTGGTAAGCCCGTGGGCCAAAGGATTTGGCAGATAAGTATGCCTCTTGGCATACTGTCGCCGCAGGCGAAGAGGTGGTCGCGTGGATCAGTTGAGATATTTTGTGTTTAATAAGAAAAAGGATTATGAATTTGGATACCGGAAAGATATCAGGATTACAAAGCAGGGGCTGGCGTTGGAGGAAGGCGTTTCAGACAGCGGGGTTTTTATTTCCCGGCTGTTAGACAGCGGGGAAGAAGGAAACCAGTGGCACCGGGCAGTCATAGAAAGCGAGGGCTACGGGGATGATTCCATCCGGTTTTATTTTTACTGCAGCGATGATCCCCAGGTATCGATGGACGGCAGAGAATGCTACAGGGAGGAAATCATTGGAAACCGGGAGATTTCCCCGGAGAAAAAGCACAGTCTGATGGAACCGTTTTTGGTACATAATGTGGCGAATCCCCAGGATATTATGCTGTACCATGCAAGGGGAAGGTATCTTTGGATGGAGATTCAGCTCTTTTGCCAGGCAGGGTTTCTGCCGGAAATCCATCATATGAAGCTGTATGCCGGGAACCGCAGTTTTTTGTCCTATCTTCCTATGATTTATCAGACCGGCGGCAGGGAGGATTTCCTGGGAAGGTTTCTTGGGATGTTTGAGGCGGTGTACCAGGATTTGGAGGAAAGGATCGCAGATTCTGCCAGGCAGCTGGATCCTATGGCTGCAGAGCCGGAATTTCTGCGCTGGCTGGCCAGATGGGTGGGGATTTTCGATGCGCATCTATGGCACGAAGAGAAATTAAGGCTTTTGTTAGAAGGGATTGTGAAGAAGAATCTGATCCGGGGAACCAGGGAATATATGGAGCATATGATAGGCACATTTACCGGGGAGAGGCCGTTTTTCCTGGAATACGGAGAGATTGAACAGTACCGGGGGAACGACAGGGCATACCAGAGCCTGATAAGGTCTTATGCCCATGGGCCTTATGAAGTAAGCGTGCTGGTGCGGGAGCAGGCAGTGCCTTCTCTGCGGGAACAGTATGCATTGAAGAAGATGATAGAAAACATCCAGCCGGCTCATATCAGGATGCATCTGATTATTCTGCGGCCGGGCATTTATCTGGGGCAGAACGTGTATACAGGCGTAAACAGCATGCTGGTGGCTTATGAACATGCGAATTTAAACGGCGTAGCTGCAATTCCGTCTATTGTGGGCGCAGCAGAAGCCGGAGCAGAGGAGGAAAAGAAAGATGAAGAATTTGAAAAGCTTTCCATTTGAGAGGAACCGCTATTTTTATGGGAAGCTGCTGTCTGTAGAAGATTTTGAGACAGAGCAGAAATATTTTAACGACAAGCGCAGAACCATTAACCGTTTCCTTTTTGGCTCCGGAGTAGTCTGCGGCCTTGGCGTGGTAGAAGTGGACGACGAGAGCATTTCGGTGGAACGGGGGCTGGCGCTGGATTTTGCCGGCCGGGAAATTGTGCTGGATGAGCCGGCGGTGCGCAAGATTACGGAGCTGGATGGATATGGAGACGGGCAGGAGGAAGGATTCTATTATCTCTGCCTGGAATATCAGGAAGAGGCGGCGGAGCTGATGCACAATGTCGCCGGGATGGCTGGCAGAAACAGCAGTGAATTTAATAAATATAAAGAGAGTTACCGCTTGTTTGTGACCCAGGAAGAGCCGGAACGGGAAATATTTTCTCCCTCCATGCTTTATGAAGAGCCTAAAGTTGTCTGGAACGGAGAGGGAATTGTGATCCGCCAGATTTTGCCGAGGTTTCTGGAGATGGGGAAAGACACGATCCTTCGGATTGAGATCGAGTATGCCGGCCAGCAGGAGTTTTCTTTTGAATATGAACTGGAACTGTCCTTTCTCACCAACGGAGAGGGGAACCGGGTCCGGGTGGCGTTTACAGAGCCTGAGCCTGGAAAAGGCAGAAAATACCAGATGGAGATTCCGCTAAAAACAGCCTGCGTCCAGAATGTGGAGGCCCAGGCAGCGCTGGTGAAAGACAGCTTCCGGCTGCAGGCAGGGGGCCGGGAATACCGGGATGCAAAACCCTTTATCAGCCGGGCTTCTGTCAGTGATTTGGACGGTTATGCGGCGCTGCAGGCGGAGTATTACAAAACGGCCATGGATTATATTGTGGGAAATACTTTTCAGCAGGGGATCTATCTGGCCAGAATCCATGTGGTGCGGGCCGGGGATGTGTGCCTGATTGAGCGGATAGAGCCGATGCCTTTCGGTCAGAAAATCATGCATATGGAGATTTCCGCGGCTGTAATCGGCAGGCTTGTGGAGGATGTCAGGAGATTGAAGGACGCCAGGCTGCTGGAAACAGAACAGCAGAAGGAGAAGGAAGAGGAGAAGCCCCTTAAGGCCGCCTATGGGGAGACGGTATTTGAAATCGGGCATATGCGCCCGGGAGAAGTGCTGTATTCCGATGAAATTGTCCATGGGCTGGGCTTCGGGCCGGTTACCATTGAGCTTGGGTATGAGGTGGATCATGGGTTTATCGGAGATACCCAGGTGATGTTCGGAGATACTTCCATGTTCCAGGGGCAGAACGGTTTTGCGGCGTCTTTGGGAGCCAGGCTGATGCCTGCGGAAGGCACCTTTGAGATCGGCCTGAAAATCTTAAAGAATGATAATGCAAAACAGGTGCGCGTCTACTGGACAGCCCTGCGCAATGAGCTCCGCAAGCCGGTATCCATCAAGAAGAAGCGTATTTTTATTCAGCCGGATAATCCTAATGTATTTACCGGAGACAGTGTGGTATTTACCGCTGTGCTGGAAGGCTTTTCAGATGAACGGCTGAACTGGAGCGTCAAGGATCGGGACGGCGGCTCCATTGACAAGAACGGAAAATACACTGCGCCGGAGACAGAGGGTATTTTCCAGATTACAGTATCCAGCATGGCGTATCCTCAAGTGCAGGCTTCCACCTTTGTAGTGGTGCGTGAGAAAGAGTGATGAAATGGTTATTAAGTTTCAGGAGAAACAGTATGAGCTGATTTCAAAAATTAAAACCACAGGTTCCGGGGCCATTGATCTGTATGCGGCGGCAGATGCCGGTGCAGAAGCAGAAGGCGTGAAATATACGGTGGCCTGTGTCAACGATATGGAACTGGCCAGGCGGCTTGTGCCTGTTACCACCAGGGCCAATGTCAATTATACTTTTAAAGATCTGCATGCAAGCTTCAATGCGGACGGAAAGTACTATATTATTTTCAGCCATGCTGCCGGAAAGACGCTGCAGCAGGCCATTGAGCGGGGAAATTATCATCTTCAGGAACGTCTGCTGCTGATGAAGAATGTTTTTGCACAGATTTTCCTTTTGAATATGCCGGAATGTTTTCTCTATGAAATCTTGCGGAAGGATAATATTGTGGTGGATGATGCCTTAGGAATCCGGTTTAATTACTTTTTTACAGAAGTGGATTACTATTGGAAAGTGCAGGAAAAGGACTGCATCAACCGGGTCAGCGGACTGGTGCAGGAACTGTTTGCCAGGGAACTGGAGCAAAAGAGTTCCCGGGAACTGATGAAATTTGCCCGGGATCTGGAGGAAGGGCGGTTTGCTTATTTGTGGGACTGCTACGTGGCTTATGACAATATCTATGAATCTGTGCTGGTGAAAAGCGAACAGGAGGAATTGAGGCCGGGGCGAATCTGGTGGAGGGCCTGGGAATGGCTGAAGAAAGCTTTTCCCAAGATCCGGGCGATGCTTGCGGCGGCTTTGATTCTGTCAGCGGCCGTTTATCTGTTATTGACGCTGCCTAATCCGGTGCTGTCGGATAAGGGAATTACGTTCCGGCAAATCGGGACATTGGAGATTCAGGAACAGCAGGAATAGAAATCGTAAGTTTGACAGGAGGGATGAAGGATGCGGGGCGGACTGATAGGACGTACAGCCCGGAGGCTGTCGCATATTTTAACGGCGCCGGTGCAGGTGGTATATCGCAAGGTAAAGAGGATGGTCAGTCCGGAATCTTTTTCTTCAAAGGTGTTAAGCGACGTCCGCAAAGGAATTAACCAGAAGAAAAAGAAAAAAGAGCGGACGATCCAGGATTATTTTTCCATAGGCCGTTATTATGTGCTGAAAAGGTTTGTCTATTTTGTGATGCTCGCGGCAGTGGTTCTTCCGGTTTTGTATCTGAAGCTGCTGCACCCAATTCTGATTTCGCATTTTTTTACAAAGACCATGGTGATTAATTCCCCTGAAATGATTGGTTACAGCGGCAATGTGGAATTGCTGGAGAAAGACGGCGGAACAATGATTTTCAAGGGAAAAATGGAAAAGGGAAGGATTAATGGAAAGGGGCAGCTTTATACGTACGAGGGGGCGCTGCTTTATGAGGGGAATTTTGAGATGGAAGCCTACTCGGGGGAGGGGGAGCTGTATTATGAGAATTCGGATACACTCTGCTACAAAGGAACTTTTCTTCTGAACCAGTATGACGGCCAGGGGAAATTGTATGATGAAGAAGGAAATCTGGTGTACAAAGGGGAATTTAAAAACGGTCTGTATGAAGGAAACGGTACGCTGTATTTTGCAGACGGACAGGAAAAATATGTGGGGACATTCGCCAGCGGGAAACCGGAGGGCAAGGGAACGCTTTATGATGAAGAGGGAAATGTGGCTGCCAAGGGTGCTTTCGAGGATGGAGAGCCGGCCCTCAAGGAGGTTGCATTAACGGATGAAGAGGGAAATGTTACCTATGAGGGAACCGTGAACGCAGAAGGAGAATATGAGGGGGAAGGAACTCTTTATGAAGACGGGGAGCCGGTGTATGACGGCAGTTTTGTGGGCGGTGAAAAGGAAGGAACCGGGACGGAATTTGACGGCGAAAGCAATACGGTGTATGAGGGAGATTTTGTAAATGGTAAAAAAGAGGGGGACGGGAAGGTTTATGCGGCCAGCGAAACGGCGGCGGAAACAGGCACAGAGGCATCCGGGGAAGGCGGAGCGGGAATCAGCGCTTCGGCGGATGTAAACGGAACGTCCGGGGATGGAAACATCAATTCTGGAGACGGCAGTACTGAAGGCGGAGAATCTGGAAATACTGACGGAAGTTCCGGCAACAACACCGGAACTGATGGAAGCAGCAACGCCGGAGATAAAAACGAAGGAACCGGGATGCCGCCTGAAGGAGAAGAGTCAGAACCGGAAGAATCAGAACCGGAAGAATCAGAACCGGAGGAGGAAGAAATATCCCCTGGAGAAATCTTAGAAGCAAAGAAAGGGGAACTTCTCTACGAAGGCAGTTTTATCGATGGAGAAAAAGAAGGAAGCGGAACAGATTACGATCCGGAAGGCAACATGCTGTATGACGGAGAATTTACAGCCGGCGAGTACGGCGGCAAAGGAAAACTCTACGAAAACGGCAGGCTGGTGTATGAAGGCGGATTTACGGAAAACGCTTATGAAGGCGAAGGCAGACTCTATGAAGGTGAAAACATGATCTATGAAGGAGCCTTTGTAAAGGGAAAGCGGGAAGGCCTTGGAAAAGCATATGACGCGGAAGAGACGCTGATTTATGAGGGCAGTTTCAAATCAGATGTTTACGAAGGCGAAGGCAGGCAGTATGATCCCCAGAAAAAAATTGTGGTGTATGAGGGCAGTTTTATCGGCGGCATGTACCAGGGGGCCGGGAAGCTGACGGATGTTGCTACGGAAAATCTTTTATATGACGGAGAATTTTACCGGGGCCAGTACAGCGGCCAGGGAAAACTATATCACACTGTAACGGGAAATCTGATTTATGACGGCGGATTTTTGAAAGGAAGATATTACGGTTCCGGAAAGCTCTGGGATGAAAACGGCAATTTACTCTATAAGGGAGATTTTGTCAACGGGGTTTATTACGGCCGGGGCGCCCGCTATGAGGCTTCCACCGGAAGAATTCTGGAAGCCGGTCAGTTTAAAAACGGCATTCTGACACAGCCCGAATCAATCCTGAACTTTACTGAGGATGAGGAGGATGAAGAAGATGAGGGGCCGCTGACCCAGACGGAGCAGACGGAAGTTCCGGGGCCGGAATAATCAGAGCCGAAATAGCAGGGCGGCAGCAGGGCTGTTACAAATCATTTACTGAAATGCAGAAAGAGGAATGCTTATGTCAGATTATACCAAAATCGCAGATACAGGAAACGGAATCCTGTCATTGCTGAAGGAAGCGCTGATACCGGAGTTTTTAAACAGTCCGGATCAGATCGGCCTCTGCCCGCCGGAAGATCACGGAGATTTTGCGGTGGGGGTTTGGCTTTATGATATCAGAGAAGACAATACCATCCAGGCCCATGAGATGACCAATATCGGAAGAAATACGCAGCGCTATCCTTCCGTTTATCTGCGCCTTTATTACATGATCACTCTTTATCTGCAAAGCGACTTGAAATACCGGGCGGTCCAGGAACATCAGATGTTTGGCAGGATCATCCAGACGCTGCGGGATCACGCGGCCCTGGATCCGGACAGTTTTCTTCCGGCCGAAGGTTCCGGCGGGGCCAATATCCGCATTCAGATGCAGGATTTGGAGATGGAAGAGAAAGTCCGGCTGTGGACTGTGCCCAATGCGGCGTACCGGACCTCCCTGTTCTACAATGCGGGGCCTGTGGAGATTCAGTCTGTAAGAAAGAAATCTGTCAAGAGGGTAACGGAAATCAACTATCGCTTTGCCGGAAAGGAGACGTAATATGGTATTGCAGGAAACGAAGATACGGCTGTCCAAGGCAGTTCTGCTGCGGGATGCATTTACCGGAGAACCGGTGTCTTCCGGCATTCGGATTCATGTCCCTTGCGGCGGAAAAACAGAAAAGAAGCAGGGAGGGTATTTTCTGTTTCTGGATATGGGTGCACCGGAAATTCAGGTGGAAATCGAATCCCCCATTTATCAGTACAGAAAGATCTGCCTGAAATCCGATGGAGGAGAGGAGCCGGAGGAGGTGCTGCTGTATCCTTCCCCGGCTTATCCCCGCCGGGCAGAGCATACCGCCGTCAGGGGTAGTGCCAGGCCCGGAAGCATCTGCCGGTTCCATATGGAGAATGAAAAAGAAAGCTGCCGGCTTTTGGGGGATTATAGGAGGGGGGAAGCTGCTGTTTCCTTTTACCTCAAAGGCAGGCTGTCAAATCCCCTCTGGTATATCTGCAGGAAGCAGGAACCGGCAGGCGTTTATCTCAGGTTAAAAGATATTGCCGCTGATGCCGGCCCTTATCCTTTAAAAGAGCCTTTAGAGGAAGATTACTTTATCAAAGACACAGTGATTTATCCGGCTTTGGAGAGTATGGCGGATGAAAACGGCGAGTTCTATCTGCTGCTTCCGAACCTTTTCCAGGAAAAATCCCTGCTGTATTATTCCTGCGGAGGGCAGGGAGAAGAAAATTGCGGCAAGGCAGAGATTTTTCAGGGGAAAGAGAATTATATTTCTAAGGAGGAGTGAAACAATGGGATTATGTGTAACGGGAGGAGCGACTATGACCTGTACTTTCGGCATGGCCCCCTCAGTGCTGACAGTTCTGCCTGCGGCGCAGGTAATGTCGGCGATGCCGCTGGCCTGTATTGCAGATACGATACCTTTTGTAAATATTGCGCCTTTTGGAATGTGCCAGAGTATGGCGAACCCTGCGGTGGCTGCGGCTACTGCCGCGGCTATGGGAGCGCTGACCCCGATGCCCTGTACGCCGGTTCCGGCAGGGCCGTGGATGCCGGGAGTCCCCCAGGTGCTGGTAGGAGGCAAACCGGCGGTGAACGATACCTGTAAGCTGACCTGTTCTTATGGGGGAATGATACAGTTTATCAATTCAGGCTGTCCCACCGTGCAGCTGTAAAAGAATGATTCAGGCGGGAAATAGATTCTGAGGAAAAAAATATGAATAAAAAAAGTTTGTATGGCATCTCCTGCATTGCAGCTGCGGCGGTTCTTGCAATTTTAGCGGTTACCTTGTATGGGAGGAGCATTAAATTAAATTATATTGAACAGATTCATTTACAGGATGGATATCTGTATTACGTGGATCGGGGAAAAAGTGAAGATTTAAAGATTATACGTTCAGATCCAGAGGGAAAGCGTGGGGATGTGATTATCTGCAAAAAGCACAACAGGGAAAAATACCGGATGATCAGCCAGATTTTTTTTGACAGCCAGGAAAATGTTTATGTGCTTTTGAAGGAAATCAACGTAGAATCTTGGGCCGGGATCAGCTACAAGGTGTATCAATGCGATTTTAAGCAGGGAAAACTGGTAGAAACAGAATATGATTTGACGGAGGACGTCGATGAATACAGCCGGATTTCAATTCAGCATATCCGGGATGGGAAGCTTTATTATGTAGGCATACCGGATTCAGAAAAGAAGGCGAAATCTGTTGATCTGTGTTTTCTGGATCAGAAGGGAAAAAAGGAAATACTGGAAGAAGTACCCATAGAATATCCTTATTTGAACGCTCAGTTTTTCTTAAGCAGGAACGGGATTCTGCTGTGGACAGATTATGCAGGGGAAGTCCGCGTTAAAGAAATCGGAGCAGAAGGACTGATTAAAATAAAAGGAATTACCGGCAAAAGCGGAGTATTCAAAAGCCTGTCCGATGACGGAACAGGGGCTTATGTCCTGGACTATAAGAAAGAATGTATCCGATACATTGACCTGACAGAACGAAAATCAGAAGTACTGTTTTCCCAGAAAGAGATTCAGAAAGACGCACCGGAATTCAGCTTTCAGAATTTCCAGACTCCAGACTATACCAGAACTGGTTTTTGCGCAGGAGTGAAAGATAAGAACGGCCTGGTTTCTATCTGTTCTTATCAGGACGGGAAACATCGGGATATCAGTGAGATTTCTCTTACCCTGCCTGCAGTTTTGCATCGGATGGCATGGATTTACGGTGGGATTACACTGACAGCGGTGATTTTGTGCCTGTATTGGCTTGCCCGGGTAAAATACCATTTACAGACAATTTTAGTTCGTCTCTGCCTGGTCTTTTTGTTGGGGCTTCTGGTAATGGACGGTTTTTTGGAATACTGGATAGAACAGAGTATGCGGGAACAGCTGGGAGGCAATCAGACCTTTGCACTGTCAGCGCTGGGGAAAGTGCTGGAAGAGGATATTATACATAACATTGAAGAAAATGCAGACAGCTTTCCTTCCGGAGGCCAGGCATTGATGCTGAGCCACCGCAGTATGGGAGGAGATAAAGGGATCGGAGAGCTGTGCACGTATGTCTACAGTATTTTCCATTCCGATGAAGAAGGAAAATTATATGTCAGCAAGTCCATGTCGGAATACAGCGGCGTCCCGGTGGAATGGGTATATGCGCCGGAGGTTGCAGAAGGAATTTATCAGGCATTTGATACCGGCGGGATTATCAATATGACGGATGAAAACAGGAATGGAAAGCGGAACAATCAATTTATTCCCCTTGTGCTGGGAGACGGAACAAAATACGGAGTGCTTGCTGTTTCTGTGGGCGGAAATATCCAGGATTATCAGGTGTGGTATTACCAGTGGAATTTGAAAAATGTTTCTTCTGCGCTGTTGTTGGCTTTGACGGCGGCATTGCTGGTGATACTCTATATTTTCCTGCGTCCTTTGAAAACTTTGAAAGAATGTGCCGGAAAGCTGGCGTCCGGAAACCTGGGGGTAACGGTTGCAGTGCGGGGGCATGATGAGGTGGCTGATATTTCCTCGGCCTTTAACCAGATGTCTTTGGAGATTGAAAAGTATGTACAGGATATTCAGGGGATGTCCGACGGTTATTATAAGTTTATTCCGGCCAAAATTCTGGATTTGCTGGGGAAAGAATCTATTCAGGAAGTGGAGCTGGGAGATCAGATGATGGGGGATTTTACTATTTTGTCGCTGCATGCCATGGATTATCCCAAACAGAGGATTTCATTTTCGGAAGAGCAGGTGTGTATGGGCATCAATCAGGTATTGTCTATGCTGGTGGAACCCATCAACAGCCATTCCGGCGTGGTGGAGCATTTTGAGGATACCGGGTTGTCGGCTTTCTTTACGGAGAAGGTTTCCGGTTTACCCAGTACAGGCGCTTCTGCGGCCGGCCAGAGGACAGACGGAGAAAAAAGCAGAGCTGTCAGAAAAGCGAACGGCTGCCCCAGCAGCAAAGAGGCGCTGGATGCGGCTATTGATATTCAGAATTTGCTGGAACGGATGATGCCCGGTAACAGCAGAACCATTGCTATCAGCTACGGGCGCGTGATGATCGGCATCATTGGGCATGAACGGCGGATGGAAGCCGCGACAATTTCCGCCCATTCTGATTTGGCTAAGGCATTGCGCTTAAAAGGGGATAAATACGGCGCCCACATTCTGATTACTCATCTGGTTTATAAGCAGATACCGGATTTCGAGGAGCATTACCATGCCAGGTATCTGGGAAATATTTATCTGGCGGCAGATAATTCCTATGAGCGGGTGTATGACGTATACGACGGGGATTCCGAAGAAGAATTCTATTACAAGGAACAGACCCGGCAGTTGTTTGAACAGGGTGTGGGACTGTTTGTAGCCAGGAAGTTCTATGAGGCAAGGCTTGTTTTTGTGGAAGTGCTCAAGCAGCACCGGAAAGATAAGGCAGCGAAGGAATATCTGTACCGGTGCGACAAGTATTATAAACTTGCAGCAGAAGAAGAGATTGAGACTGTGATTGAGAAGTTCTGACGGAACTTTCTGAAAGAGTGAGGTGAGATTATGGTAGACACGGAAGAAAGAAAGGATATCATAGATAGTGATATTAGCAATGAGGAGGAAGATGATAAAGAAAACAGTAACGGATCCATAGTGCTGCCTCCTAGTCCTGTTCAGCCGATTGGAGGACAGAATTCAGCAAATCGTATGGACGGGCAGGAAGATCTGGGAAATAATGCCAGAAGCACGGAAGAACCTGATAATAATCTAAATGTAAGTGAAAGCCCGGGAAGTAATACCGGCGGACAGGGGGCCGGGGGTGGAGGAACTGATTTAGGGAGTGAAAATGATGATGACGATGACGATGAAAGTGATGAAAGCGCCGATACAAGCGGAGAAACTTCTGCAGCTCAGCCTTTAATTCAGAATCAGAGGCATCGTCATAAACCAGGAAAAAAAATCAGGGAGTGGAAGGAGAAGAGGAGGCAGAAAAAAGAAGAAAAAAGAGCAGCATCAGAAGGGGAAGAAACGAAGAAACGAGGGAAGAAACACGCGAGGAAACAGGGACAGAATGCCCAGAATCTAAACCCAGAACTTGTAACTGAAGAGATGAATATGGATGTTGTTAATGCAGCGATAAACGCCGAAACAATAGATGCGGAAGATGATCAGCCTGGCGTGGATCAAAACCGAGCCTTTGATACCCTGAAAGATATAGAAAATTTAAAAAAAGATAAGAAAGAAGATGATTATAAGCCTGCTGACGGCGCCGAGGATGAAGCGAAGAAATTAGCAGATCTGCGGTTGAAGGTATTTAAGGCCAGAACAGGCAATTTGTACCGGGCAGTCATTCATGCAAGGATGATAGAAAAGGGAGAAGAGCCGGCAAAAGCAGAGAAAGCGCTGACGAAAAAAGGAGGCAAGGGGCCCAACCGGTTTTCACGTTTTATGAATTCCTCGGTTGTGAAAGGTGCGGGACATCTGATGGATCAGGCAGGGCAGGTTGGGAAAATAACAGGCGGAGTCGCTGGTGTGGCCTCATACTTTGACGAGAGCTTTAAACTCGGCAAGACGAATGCGGCAATCGGCCTGGTTACAAGTGTGATTGCCGCGGTAAACTCTATCCGGGGGCTGATTAAGAAAACAGTAACTCTTGCAAAAATGGGGAAAAACCTCCCAATAAAAAAGAGGATATTCATGGTAATCGGTATTGTCAGTGATTTGGCCAATACAGTGTCGAAAGCGGCTGCCCTTGCCAAAATCATTGAGGGTTTTGCAGGAAGAGGACAGGGAGTTTTGGCAAAGGTAGCGGATAAGGTGTCAACAATTTCGGCTATGGTGGGCCAGATCGGAGGAATTACCGTTCAGGCGGACAATCTGCACAATCTGAGAAAAGGAATAGCGGAAGCGAAACAGGTGGAAAATGCACAGGCGAAGGAAGCGGATAAAGCAATGAAAAGATATCCGGAGGAAGGAATAGATGCCCGGCAGGAGATTTCTGCCGCTGACCCTTTGGCAGGAAATCAAGAGAATCCGAGAGACGTAGGCGAAGGGGGAGATCCAGTGGATAATGGAGCCATACTCGCTGAGAGAGAGGCTCCATCCATCGAAACAGACCCTGAGGAAGGGGATGGCGCTGAAAGGCCAGCTAAAAGGAGAATAGGAATCCGCGAGCGTCGGAGGATAAAAAAGGAGAACCGGGATAAGGGAGAAGGCGGGGTAGGTATCTTAGAAAAGAAGAAATTTGTGAGAAAGGCCAAAAGTTTTCTGAAAAGAAAGGATATCAGCGATGGGGACAGAGAACCGGTGGCGCTGTTTCTGGGATTCCGGAGAGTCCGGAAGAAAAAGACGGGGACGGTGAAGATCGCCGTATCGAATCTTATCACAACTATTCTGGGGCTCGGATCTGGTGCTGCAAAAACTGCCTTTCTTTTTGATGAGAACAATGATACGGCAAAGGATATGAGCGGGAAAGCGGGGCTGATTTCAAGTGTAGGTTTGCTGGGAAGCAGCATTGCAAACCATTTTGTCAAAAAGCGTATGGGAGATAAAGGAAGGACAGGGAAGCAGGAGGAGACAGGGGCGATAAAAGAGACGCTTTATGGAATGATGAAAGGAGTTGCAGATGACGATAAATATGGATTGCGGAAAGTAGCAGGTTCGTTGGAAGGCGCCCCTAATGAAGAGAGCAAAGAGGAAGCTGCGGCTGTCCTGAAAAGATATGAGGATGTTGACAAGAATTTGAAAGGTATGGGTGTGAACTACGGATCGCTGCTGCAGGCAAATAATCGGGATGCTTTCAAAGATGCCCTGATTGCAGGAATGTAAAAGAACTGCAGCTATGGGTGTAAAATGTGATGCAGTACCGGAAAGGAGGGAGAAACAGTGTTTTTGGGGCAGGAGGAATATTTTCAGGAATTGCTGGCTCTGGTAAAAGAAGAGATCAGCCTTTATACCAGGTATGCTGTGCGCCTGGGAAAAGACGGGAGAATCCGGCATGTATACAATACCAGATTATTTCAAGAAGAACTTTCCAATGTCTTAGAGGACGCTTTTTCCCATATGGACCGGAAAGCTTACGGCAGGGAACGGAAGGCGCTTTTTGCCCGCTGGCGGGAATTTCATGACAAGGCATACCATACGATAAAAAGAGGGGTGATGCTGCCCTTTGAATATATGCTCCGGAAGTTGGAAATGACGGAATTTGAACAGTATATGGCATGCCTTGCCATGGCGCCGGAGCTGAACCGGGAGTTTGAGAGAATGTATTGTTATCTGCAGGATGATCTTGCCTGGAGGTATCCTTCCCTGGATTTGTGTGTGAAAATGTATACCATGAAGGAACTGGAACAGAACGCCATCATCCATCAGGTTTTTGCAAGGAAAGAAATGCTCTGCTGTGTTTTCGGGAAGAAAGGGGCGTCACAGGAAAGCGAGCTTTCCTGGCGGCTGAAGCTTTCCCAGGACTTAATTGATTTCGTATTTTTCTATGAATCGGATTTACTGAACCGGAAAGCGGAATATCAGCTGCATGTTTTCGGCAGAGGGACAGAAGTTGGGCTGAATATCAATCAGCAGGCGGCGGATTCCATCAGCCGCCGTCTGGCAGAAGATCTTCCAGAGGCAGGCGGGCAGAAGGGAAGGCTGTTTTTGCTGCGGGGCCCCTGTGGCAGCGGAAAGAAATTGCAGATTTGCAAGGCCGCTGCTTCTCAGGGCTGCAATGTGCTGTTTTTTGATCTCAGGGAAGCGGAGGGAAAGAGTGAAGAGCAGCTACAGGAAGCTGTTGGGGCAGCGGCAGTGCGTGCAGTGTTGGATCGGGCGTTTCTGGCTTTCTGCCACTGGGAGGCAGTCTGGGCCGGGGAGAAGAAAAAACGCCGCTCTGCGCAGGCGGCCCTTCGGCGGGCGTTCCTGTTTTTCCAGAATATTTTTCTGACGGCGGAAGAAGAACCGGGGAAGGATGTGATGGGGGGAGAGTACCCATTTGGATATCAGATCGAAGAATTCAGGCTGCGTTTTCCTACGATACAGGAGAGGAGCCGTCTGTGGCAGGAATTTCTTGCGGAAAATGTCCGGCAGGGAGAAGGCTCCTTGCATATGCAGGAAACACAGAGACATTCAGAAGCTTCTGTGTATGACAGGCTGGCGGCCCAGTTTGATTTTACGCCGGGGATTATTCGTAAAGCGGCTGAATCAGCCTGCAGGCAGGCAAAGGAGCAGGGACGGGAGCAAATTTCCGATGAGTTCTTATATCGGGCTTGTCAGCAGAAGATTTCCCATCGGCTGGGCGAGCGCGCCAGCCGGGTGAACGCGGCCTATGCCTGGGACGATCTGGTGTTGGAAGAGGGGCCCAAAGAGCTGCTGCGCCAGGCGTGCGGACAGGTGGCGTATCGGGGCAAAGTCTATGAACAGTGGGGATTTCAGGATAAAATTGCCTATGGCAGAGGAGTTTCCCTTCTGTTTGCAGGCCCCCCGGGTACTGGAAAAACCATGGCGGCCCAGGTGATTGCCAGAGAGCTGAACCTGGAATTGTACAAGGTGGATCTTTCCGGCGTGCTGTCCAAATACATTGGGGAAACTCAGAAAAATCTGCGGGAAATTTTTGATGAAGTAAAAAAAAGCCGGAGCATTCTCTTCTTTGATGAGGCGGACGTGCTGTTTGGAAAGCGGGTGGATGTTTCGGATGCCAGGGATATCAGCGCCAATGCCCAGACTGCATATTTGCTGCAGAAAATGGAAGAGTATGATGGGATTACCATTCTGGCTACCAATTTAATGCAGAATTTTGACGACGCTTATAAACGAAGGATGAAGTATATTATCCGGTTTACGTTTCCCCAGAAGGAACAGAGGGCAATGCTTTGGGAAAAGGTTTTTCCGAAGCAGATGCCGCTGCAGCAGGATATTGACATTCCCTATCTTTCAGAAAATTTTGAGATTTCCGGAGCTTCCATTAAAAATATTGCAATAAATGCAGCCTTTCTTGCAGCTTCACGGCAGGAAATTACCGGGATGGAGCATATTATGGCGGCATTGCAGCAGGAGTATGAGAAATCTGGAAAAATTCTTGGAAAGGCGGAATTAAAAGAGTATTATGGATACAAGATAACAATATAGGAATGATTTGGCCATGGGTGCAGAGGGTTTATGCTATAGGGCAGAACGGAGGCAAGTATGGAAAAGGAAGAATTGAGGGAAGGCTTAAAGCGGCTGAAAGCGCATGTGGAACAATATGAACTGGAAAGCGTATTTCTGGAAGAAGGGGAGGAGGCGGAGCTGGATTCTCTGGTGATAGGCCTGGAAGTCAGTGAGGAATTGAGCCTGGATCTTACCTGTAATTTTGTGGCTCTGCCGGATTACGGCGGCATGCTGCAGTTTTACGGGCAGCTGGAGTTGGACGGGATGATGAAAGAGAGCCCGGAAACGCTGACAGAACCTGTAATTTTACAGATGGTTAATACGCTAAACAAGGTGATTTCCGTGGGCCAGCTTCTGTATATGCAGGATGAAGAGGAGCCGGAACATACCATCGGGATGCGGTATACAATGCTGACGGAATTAGACAGTGAGGATGAGCTGGAGAAATGCATAGATATCATTGAACTGATGATGGATATTTATGAGCTTCTCTGCAGTGTACTGATTTTGATTCTGGATGGCGATACGGTGCAGGAGGCGATGGAGACAGTGGCAGAGCTGGTGCAGGAAATGTAAAATCTGCAGCCAGGATCCTGAGCCGGCCTTAGAAGAGAAATAGGCGGAAAGCTGCTGCAGCGCCCGTAAAGGCTGCAGCAGCAAGGCCGAACAGTAATTGCAAAAATAAGACAGTAAGGAGAATTACAGTGAAAAAGAACGAAACAAAAAAGACAGCGGTGGAGCTGGCGCTGACTGCCCTGGTGGTATTGTCTGTAGTCCGCCAGTTTTTCCTGGGCAGCTATCATAATATGTTCCTGGGGATTCTGACGCTGATCCTGTTTATGGCGCCCCAGCTGATCGAAAAAACAGTAGGGGTGACGATTCCGGCTGGGCTGAAGACAGTGATTCTGATTTTTATTTTTTCAGCGGAAATCTTAGGGGAAGTCAATGCTTTTTACATAAAAATTCCTGTTTGGGATACCATGCTCCACACCACCAATGGATTTCTGATGGCGGCCATCGGATTTGCATTGATTGATTTATTTAACCGGAGCGAGCGGTTTTCAATGAAAATGTCCCCGTATTTTGTGGCGTTTGTGGCATTTTGTTTTTCTATGACGGTGGGAGTGGTTTGGGAATTCTTTGAATTCAGCATGGACTGGTTTTTCCATACGGACATGCAGAAAGACTGGATCCTGCCGGTGATCAGTTCTGTGAAATTAGATCCGGCCGGGGCCAATAATCCGGTGACGGTGGCAGTGGAATCGGTTGTGATCAATGGGGAAGAGTGGAATCTGGGCGGATATCTGGATATTGGCATTGTAGATACCATGAAGGATTTGATAGTGAATTTCGTAGGGGCCGTGGTTTTTTCCGTTATCGGAATTGTCTATCTGAAACAGCGGGGCAAAGGGAAGCTGGCTTCTGCGCTGATCCCCCAGGTAAACAGCCCTGAGGTTTCGCAAGGCGGGAATTCCTCCGGCCAAAAGGAGAAGAATCATGAATAGAACAGTGAGAAACAGCCTGTACCTTATCTTATTCTGCGGAATTATAGGAGGCGTGGCCGGCAGCGTGATCTGGGCCTTTTTAAAGGTGATGTCTTTGGGCATTGATTTTTTGTGGGAGTGGGTTCCCGGCCGGTTTTCCATTCCGTACTATACATTGATTGTGTGTACGGCCGGCGGCGCATTGATTGGATGCTTCCGATGGAAATTCGGGGATTATCCGGAAGAACTGGATACGGTGATGGGCAAGGTGAAAGCTGAGAAAACTTATGATTATTCCAATATGCTGGTATTGCTGCTTTCCGCGCTGTTTCCGCTTCTTTTGGGCAGCAGCACCGGGCCGGAGGCGGGGCTTACGGGAGTTATCGTAGGTCTTTGCTGCTGGGTCGGGGATAATCTCTCTTTTGCAAGGCAGAATGCCAGAGAATATTCCCAGGTGGGAGCAGCAGTGACTCTGGGCGTTTTATTCCGTTCCCCCCTGTTCGGTCTTTTTGCCGTGGAAGAGGAGAATCAGGAAAAGGAAATTATCAAACTTCCGGGAACAATGAAGCTGTTTTTGTACGGGTTTGCGGCGGCAGCGGGAACCGGCTGTTACATGCTGCTGTCAGAATTGTTCGGGGCGGGGCTTTCTGCCTTGCCTTCCTTTCCGGAAATGCAGCCGGATGTATTTGACTATCTGCTGTTAGCAGTATATATATTGCTGGGCTGTGTGCTGGCCGGGTTTTATTTTGGCACCCATACGGCCGCAGCGAAGGTATTCGGCAAATTTCCAGCTGTTGTAAAAGAGACGGTTGGAGGATTGTGCCTTGGAATTATGGGTATGACAGCGCCGATCCTGATGTTTTCAGGGGAGGAGGCAATGGGAGAGCTGATAGGGGATTACAGCCGTTATCTGCCGCTGGCTCTCTTGGCAGTTGCTTTCTTAAAGGTGCTTCTTACTAATATATGTATTCAGTCGGGATTGAAAGGAGGACATTTTTTCCCGATTATTTTTGCGGGGGTATGTCTTGGATATGCCGCTGCAATGCTGGTATTTCCGGACGCCGGCAGCCATGGGGTGTTTGCGGCGGCCGCAGTGACAGCCGCGCTTTTGGGCGCAATTATGAAAAAGCCCCTGGCGGTGACGCTGCTGTTGTTTTTGTGTTTTCCAATCAAGCTGTTTCTGTGGATTTTCCTTGCAGCGGCAGCAGGAAACATGATCCTGTCCCTGGCCGGGTCCGCAAAAGAAAAAAAGAAAAAAAAGAAATAAAAATCAGGAGGATATCAATTATGAAAGTTTTTACAATTATTTTAGGAGTAATTATGGCAATCTGCGGGGTTTCATGCATCTGCACCCCTATTATGACCTTTTTTGAGGCGGGATATTTTCTGGTAATTTTGCTTCTGGTCTATGGAATAGGAGCCATTGTAAAGGCGATTATGGAGAAAGAATTCGGCATGCCTTTCTTTTTCGGTATTTTAAGTGTTATCCTTGGCATTGTGATTATGGTTGTGCCGGGACTGAAGCTGATGACAGACGGAATGCTGATTTACATTATGGCCGCATGGTTCTTGCTGCAGGGTATTGTGGGAATTATTGTATCCCTGAAACAGAAAAAAGTTGTAGAAGGTAAGGGGTGGATTTGGACTTTAATCCTGGGCATCCTGGGCGTACTGCTGGGACTGTATTCTCTGGTACATCCGATGCTTTTGGCGTTTACTTTCGGAATTCTGGTGGGAATGTATTTTATCGAAAGCGGCATCAGCATGATTGTGCTGGCAGTGTCAGTGCATTCGGAAGAAGAATAGGAAAAGATGGATGAAAGCATGGAGACGGTGTTACAAAATACTGAAACGGACAGGAACGCTGCAGATTTTTATGAGTTTTTTGCTGTTTCTCTGCGGCGCGTCCTTTGTACTGGTTCTGGCAGAGCCGGCCATTAATACTTTCGGTGACGGGCTGTGGTATTGTTTTGTGGCGGCTACCACCATTGGATTCGGTGATATTTATGCGGTGACAGGCATTGGACGGTTTGTAACAGTGATTGTAGGCATCTATGGAATTCTGATGACGGCAATGGTTCCGGGAGTTGTGGTAAGCTACTACATGGAATATTTGAAAGTCAAAGAAAAGGAAACCATCTCTGTGTTTCTGGAAAAGCTGGAACGGCTGCCGGAGCTGTCAAAAGAAGAGCTGGAGCAGCTATCCCAGCGAATCCGGGAATTTGAACGGAAATAAGAAGTTATTTTGTTACAGTGATTGTCTTTTTCACGGAAAAGCCGCCTTTTACTTTGGCAGTAATGGTTGCTTTTCCGGCTTTTTTTGCAGTGATTTTTCCGCTGGAATTCACATGCAGCACGGAGGGCTTTGAGGATTTCCAGGTAATGCCTTTTGTAATGCGTCCCTTGGAGGTATTTGTGCCGCCCATAATTCCAGGATAATTGATATTGCAGGTAACCGTCAGCTTTTTCGTCTTTTTCACCTTAAGCTTGGAAGGGGCGTTCAGAGACGGATTTGAGAGATTCTTTTTGGAAACCTCAATGGTCTGGACTTTGTTGCCTTTTAATTTGGACTGGGTCTGTGAGCCGGCAGTACTGGAGCTGAATTCTGCAGAAATGCCGTACCATCCTCCGGTATCCCGGCGGAAAGAGCCCAGGCCGATAAAACGGTAAGACGGATTGATCATACTGGTATAATGGCCGGTTACAGCATTGGCATTTTGATTGACCCAGTCATTTTTTTCTTCGTACCACTGTTCAATGCCCGCCATCAGGCCGGAATAATTCCATGCCAGATTTTCAGCCCAACTTTGTTCTCCGTTGTAGCGGATACTGAAGCAGCTCTGTCCGTTGGGCCTGGTATGGCTTTCATATACCGTGGATTCCGCTGCCCGAAGCAGGGCTGCCAGCTCCAGGTTGGAGGACCATTTTATGGGCTTATAATCAGAAGGGGTGAGTTTTCTTCCGCTGCCGGGATGGGGGTAGCCTTTTTCGCAGGCTTCCTTGCGGATTTCATTGATTCTTTTTAAGATTTTACTCTTTTCCACCCGTTCAAAGGTGCCGGAGACTCCCGCAAAGATATTGCCGCTTCCGGCTTTTTTGGAGTCGCTGGAGCGGGTGCTTGCCGCCTGGACGGTGTCTGCTGCCTGAAACAGCGACAGGGAGAACAGCAATAAAAGAGTGACGATTTTTGTTGGAAATTTTAATTTTTTCATAAGTCATTTTTCTCCTTTCAAATGTTAAGGAACGGTTGCTATTGCTTGTTAAAATTTCTGCCTGCATCAATTACCGATTCATTGTAACCATATTATCACGTCCATCTACCGGAGTCAAATACCCCTCCCAGAAAAATCTTGAAAAATTATTATCATTATGATAGAATATGCCCAGAAAAGGAAACAATAACAGAATAGAACGGAACCCGAAAAAGACTGCAATGACGCAATTGACTCTTTTTTTTTGCCAAAAATCAGACAGAAAGGGTGGTAATGAAATGAAAGCATTTCTCATACTGGAAGATGGAACCGTGTTTGAGGGCGCTGGAATCGGCGCTGACAGAGAGATAATCAGCGAGATTGTCTTTAACACCTCCATGACCGGTTATCTCGAAGTTTTAACAGATCCATCTTATGCGGGACAGGCCGTAGTCATGACGTATCCATTGATTGGAAATTACGGAATTACACCGGATATGGAATCCGAAAGACCCTGGGTAAAAGGATATATTGTAAGGGAGCTGTCCAGAATGCCCAGTAATTTCCGCTGTGAAGGGACGATACAGGATTTTCTGATAAAACATGAGATTCCGGGAATTGCCGGAATTGACACCAGGGCCCTGACCAAAATTCTCCGGGAAAAGGGAACCATGAACGGCATGATTACCACAAGAGAGGATTTCAGCCTGGAAGAGATTCTCCCCAAGCTAAAAGAATATACGCCCAAAGCTGTGGTGGAGCAGGTGACCTGCAAAGAACGTTACACCCTGAAAGGCAAAGGAAAAAAAGTGGCGCTGTTGGATTTGGGCGCAAAGGGAAACATTGCCAAATCGCTGCAAAACAGAGGATGCAGCGTTACCGTGTATCCGGCTGATACGCCGGCAGAGGAAATTCTGGCGGAAAAACCCGACGGAATTATGCTCAGCAACGGGCCGGGAGACCCGAAGGAATGCGGCAGGGTCATTGAGGAAATCAAAAAACTTTACGATTCTGACACGCCGATTTTTGCCATTTGCCTGGGGCATCAGCTTATGGCTCTGGCAAAGGGCGCAGATACCCATAAAATGAAATACGGCCACCGGGGCGGCAACCATCCGGTGAAGGATTTGGAGACAGGACGGGTGTATATTTCATCCCAGAACCACGGCTATGTGGTGGATACGGACAATCTGGACCCGTCCGTGGCGGTTCCGGCTTTTGTCAATGTCAATGACGGCACCAACGAGGGACTGCGCTACACGGGCAAAAATATTTTTACCGTCCAGTTCCATCCGGAGGCGTGCCCGGGGCCTCAGGACAGCAGTTACTTATTTGACCGGTTTATCAATATGATGGGAGGGAACCAGTAATGCCGAAAAATCCGAATATTAAGAAAGTTTTAGTGATTGGTTCCGGCCCCATTGTCATCGGGCAGGCGGCGGAATTTGATTATGCGGGAACCCAGGCATGCCGTTCTTTAAAGGAAGAGGGCGTGGAGGTGGTTCTGGTGAATTCCAATCCGGCCACGATTATGACAGACAGGGAAATTGCGGATCAGGTATATATTGAGCCGCTGACATCAAAGGTGTTAGAGCAGATTATTTTAAAAGAAAAGCCGGACAGCGTGCTGCCTACCCTGGGCGGACAGGCCGGGCTGAATCTGGGGATGGAGCTGGCGGAATCCGGATTTCTGGAACAGAACGGAGTGAAGCTGATTGGAACCACCCCGGAAACCATTTTCAAGGCGGAGGATCGCCAGGCATTCAAGGATACCATGGAAAAAATCGGGGAGCCCTGCGCGCCGTCTTTGGTGGTTCACAATGTAGCGGACGGGATTGCTTTTACCAATACCATTGGTTATCCGGTAGTGCTGCGTCCGGCCTATACGCTGGGCGGAAGCGGAGGCGGAATTGCCCGCAATGAAACAGAACTGGTGGAAATTCTCACCAACGGTCTCAGGCTCAGCCGGGTGGGGGAGGTTCTGGTGGAACGGTGCATTGCAGGATGGAAGGAAATTGAATACGAGGTGATGCGGGATGCGGCGGGAAACTGCATTACAGTCTGCAATATGGAAAATATCGATCCGGTGGGCGTTCATACTGGAGACAGCATTGTGGTGGCGCCTTCCCAGACCCTTTCAGATAAAGAATATCAGATGCTCCGCACCTCCGCATTGAATATTATATCGGAATTGAATATTACCGGCGGATGCAATGTTCAGTATGCCCTGCACCCTGAAAGCTTTGAGTACTGCGTGATTGAGGTGAATCCCCGTGTCAGCCGTTCCTCCGCCCTGGCAAGCAAAGCCACCGGATATCCCATTGCGAAGGTGGCGGCTAAAATTGCCCTGGGCTACACGCTGGATGAAATTAAAAATGCCATCACCGGGAAAACCTATGCAAGCTTTGAACCCATGCTGGACTATTGCGTGGTAAAAATTCCCAGACTGCCCTTTGATAAATTTATTACGGCGAAACGCTCCCTGACCACCCAGATGAAAGCAACGGGAGAAGTAATGAGCATCTGCACGAATTTTGAAGGGGCGCTGATGAAAGCCGTCCGCTCTTTGGAGCAGCATGTGGACAGTATGAGAAGCTATGATTTCACCGGATTTTCCGCAGAAGAATTGAAGATAAAACTGGAAAAAGCAGATGACAGGAGAATCTGGGTGATTGCAGAAGCGCTGCGCAAAGGGATTTCTTATGAGGAAATTTACCGGATTACCAGCATTGATCCCTGGTTTATTGATAAAATTGCCATTCTCACCGAGATGGAAACCCGTCTGGAGCAGGAAGAACTGACGGTGGAATTGTTAAAGGAAGCCAAGCGCATAGAATTTCCGGATCATGTAATTGCTTCACTGACCGGCAGAACGGAAGCAGAAATCCGGGATATGCGGTATGCCCACAATATTACGGCGGCCTTTCAAATGGTGGATACCTGCGCAGCAGAATTTGCGGCGGAAACGCCTTATTATTATTCCTGCTTCGACAGTGAAAATGAAGCAATTGCTGATAATGAAGAGATGGAAGCTGCCGGCAGTCAAGGGGAGCAGAATGAAAACGAATCCAGCTGCAGGACTGAGGGAACTGACAGAAGAACGGAAAAAAGGCGTAAAAAAGTCCTGGTGCTGGGTTCCGGCCCCATCCGCATCGGCCAGGGAATTGAATTTGATTACTGCTCCGTTCACTGTACCTGGGCTTTTGCCAGAGAAGGATATGAGACGATTATTGTAAATAACAATCCGGAGACCGTGTCCACGGATTTCGATATTGCGGATAAATTGTATTTTGAACCGCTGACGCCGGAGGATGTGGAAAATATTGTGCGCCTGGAAAAACCGGACGGGGCGGTGGTTCAGTTCGGCGGCCAGACAGCCATCAAGCTGACGGAAAGCCTGATGAAAATGGGGGTTTCGATTCTGGGAACCAAAGCAGAAGATGTGGACGCCGCGGAAGATCGGGAATTATTTGACCAGATTTTGGAACAGACAGAGATTCCCCGGGCGGCAGGCAAAACGGTCTTTACCGCAGAAGAGGCGAAAGAAGCTGCAAACCGTCTGGGCTATCCGGTGCTGGTGCGGCCCTCCTATGTATTGGGCGGTCAGGGGATGCAGATTGCATACACCGATCAGGAAATTGAGGAGTTTATGGAGATTATCAACCGGATTGCCCAGGATCATCCCATTCTGGTGGACAAATATCTCCAGGGTAAGGAAATCGAGGTGGACGCTGTCTGCGACGGCACAGACATTTTAATTCCGGGAATTATGGAGCATATTGAACGCACGGGAGTCCATTCCGGCGACAGCATCTCCGTTTATCCTGCGCCTACCATCCGCCCTGAGATAAAAGAGAAAATCGTGGAATACACCAGGCGTCTGGCAAGGGCCCTGCATGTGGTGGGGCTGATCAACATTCAGTTTATTGCCATGGATGGAGAAGTATATGTCATTGAGGTAAATCCCCGTTCTTCCCGGACGGTTCCCTATATCAGCAAGGTCACGGGAATTCCCATTGTGGATCTGGCAGTCCGGGTGATGGTGGGCAACACCTTAAAAGGTATGGGATATCCCACCGGGCTTGCGCCGGAAGCGGAATACGTGGCAGTTAAGATGCCGGTATTTTCCTTTGAAAAACTCCGGGGAGCGGAAATCAGCCTTGGGCCGGAAATGAAATCCACCGGAGAATGTCTGGGAATTGCAAGAACCTTTGATGAAGCCTTGTATAAAGCATTTCTGGGAGCGGGCGTACACCTGCCCAGGCACAGACAGATGATTATGACGGTAAAAGACGCAGATAAACCGGAAGCAGTAGCAGCGGCTAAACGGTTTGAAGCCCTGGGCTACAAAATTTACGCCACCAGAAGCACGGCAAAATATCTGCAGGCACGGGGCGTCAACGCAAGGCGCATCAATAAGATTTCCCAGGAATCCCCCAATGTGATGGATCTGATCCTGGGCCATAAAATAGATGTGGTAATTGACACCCCCACCCAGGGCCGGGACAAGAGCCGGGACGGATTTTTAATCCGCCGCAATGCCATAGAGACAGGAGTGTACTGTATCACGGCTATGGATACGGCCAATGCTCTGGCAGAGAGCCTGGAGCATGCCACAGCCAACGAGAAACTGGATTTGATTGATATTGCGAAGGTGAAGAATATATAAGATCTCTGAGTATCACAGCGGATAAATTGCATTTTGATGCACAGGGATTAGTACTGCAGCGAACAATTTATATTTTGATACACAGGGATTAGTACTGCAGCGAATTTTTTATATTGGGATACGGACAGAACTACCGGATTGCCCTTTGACACACAAACCGGGCAGCGCTCCGGCGAACTAACTGCCAACTGCGGCTAAGGAAGTCAGGAAAGCCTTCCTTCCTAAGTCTCCGTAAGCAGTGGATTTCGCCTCCACACAATTCGCCCATGAAAGGTTTGCTTAGCCAAAGGGCAATCCGGTAGTTCTTGTGTATCGAAATATAGATTGTTCGCTGTAGTATCAGAGCGTGTTTGAAAAATACTCTATTGGAGTAATCTACGATAAAGGGAGACGCTATGCAAAATACATGGGATGAGATAGAACGTCATATTGCCGCCTGTACCCAATGTCCCATAACAGACCAGATGCCGGCCTGTTATGGGACGCGGAAGCCGTCAGGCAGAACTTATGCTGATTGCCGAGGCCCCCGGAGGGGAGGAAGACCGTCAGGGGATTCCCTTTGTGGGGGGTTCCGGGGAAGTGTTGGATCGTCTTTTGAAAGAATGCGGGCTTACCAGAGAAGAAATTTACATCACTAATATTTTAAAATGCCACCCTCCCGGAAACCGCGATCCCAGGGAAGAGGAAAAGGCAGCCTGTTTTCCATACCTGAAATATGAGACTTTTCTTTTAAAGCCCAGAATTATTGTCTGTCTCGGCCGCGTGGCGGCGCAGCGTATCATTTCACCGGATTTTAAGATTACCAGGCAGCACGGCACCTGGACATACCGGAAAAACTGTGCGCTGACTGCCACATATCATCCTTCAGCCATTCTGCGGGACCCGTCTAAATATGAAATTGTGAAGGAAGATTTTTGTGAGGTTTTAAAGAAGCGGGCTTTATAAAAAAGTATTTTGATTATTACATGTAGTGTGTTTTGCAGTGTTTAAAATGCAAACATATTTTCTGACAGGATGAAATATTAGAGCAAATAATCCTGTATTTTAAAGGGGTTTTGCACATTCAGAAAATAAGGCCCAAGCGTATTTGAATCCCAGTTTGAATAACAGTTCGTCTTTCCTGGAACAGTAATATATCAGGCGTTCTTCCAGCCGTCGGTATTCCTTAATGTCCAGGATGTCCAACAGAAAATCTATGTCAAAGTCAAGATTGTTCATGGTCTCGTTATATTCCCAGGTATTGGTAAAATTTTCATAAACCTCATGAAGTTTGCTGTCAGCTTCATCTATTTGTAGTTCCATGGGGGGATTTTTTGGCATACAAGTTTCGATTTTAGGCAGAAACCGGCTGTTATCTGAGGTTGATATTTCAAGCATGTTACATTGTTCCTTTGACAGCTTTCTTCCGGTAATTGTCAGTTCCGGTGTATCAATGTTTTGTATAAGTTTTAAACAACAATTTAGCATATATGAAAAAGGAAAGCTCCTCATCACGGTTTAAAAGTATATTATAATTTTGTTATCAATCATTAAAAGGGGAGATTTTTTGTGAAAAAGTTAGAAGTAAATGTTGCTATTTAACCAAAATTATTTCTCGCTGATTTTATATAACATAAATAAATAAGCCCGCCGAAAGGTGAGCTTATTTAGAATACTTATTTGCAGGTTATCATTAGATTACATGATTATCCAGATGCGAAATGTCTGTGTATAATTATTCTGACAGCGCATTTAACTTTTCTGCTGGTTTCAATTTTTTATAAAAATTTCTTGGAGACTTCCGGGCTCAACCCATACTGCTCCTGAATTTTAAGGAGGATGGTCTGGGGCGGGAGTCCCAGGTTTTTTTAGATTGAGACGGTGCCCCGGATGCCTTCTTCAATGCCTTCCCGCTTAATGCTTTTTGCTTCGTATTCGAAAACTTTGCCACCCATAACCGCTTTCACCCCTTCCCTGACGGAACAATATTTCATTGCGATATGTTCCAAAACCTTGTTAGACATGTCAATGATGGAGCCCTGCAAGGAGAGGGCTTCCAGAGACCTTTTGATTTGCCCATAGTCCTCCTGCAGAACCCGGAGCTTCGCCTTGTCTTTTTCATATTCCCCAAACTGGCTTTCATGACCTGAACCTCATACTCCACGGAGCCGCCTGGCGTGGATAACCTTATTTTCAGGGTATCCGGGGTTGAGGAATGGTGCCGCAGGAACAGCACGGCGGAATGGGGCATCGTTACGGTCAGGAGATTGCCCTTAAGCTCCCCCAGATTCAGAGCGATCTGAGTATCGTATTATGTCTTTGCCGCAGCTCCCTGGACTTTAAAACAGGTGTCCGTGATGTGTATGATAATCGGCATCTCTTTTCTTATATTATATTTTACCACATTCTATAGGTTTACTCAATCAGTAAAACGGCTTAATGTGCTGTTGTGGTATTTGTCTGAATAAGTCACATCCTCCCCGAACCATTCCGGAGGAACAAAATGATTCGCCTCTTCTTCTGTTGCAAATTCCACTTCTGCGAGAACCAGAGGCGCCAGTTTTCCTTCAAAAATATCCAGTTCAATGGTAGAACGGGGAGGCAGCGGAATCAGGTATCTTTTTTTGGAGATTAGAATGCCGTCTGTTTTGGAACGAAGATGGCAGTAGGCGTCTCTGGTAAGAGGCAGGTTGTATTCTTCCCGCACCATCAGCCCTTTGGATTTGTAGGTAAGGTAATATTCTTCATCCTGCCTGCGGATGCGGACCACAGGGTCGGTGCAGAGATAGCCCTGTTCAATTGTGTGAAAAGGAAAAGAATCCAGATGGTCCGGCAGTGATTTGAGTAAAAATTTGCGTTCAATTTCCATAGAAAAATCCCCCTGAATTGAGATGCTCCGGCGGTTGCAGGCAGATGAAGCCTGAATCCGGGGCAATACTGTTAAAATACGGCAGGTTTCTGTGAAATTGATTGTAGCATTCCAGGGCTTTCATGTCAACGAAGGGAGCATAAAATTCCCCGGCTTTGAAGCTTGTCCAAAACCGGGGAATTTCTATCTGGGCAGAACGATCCAGTAATGATTACTGCTGTCCGCCGGACATCTGCTGTTCCTGTTTCATAATCATCTTCTTAACCATTTCTCCGCCGATAGAACCAGCCTGAGCAGAAGTTAAGTCACCGTTGTAACCTTCCTTCAAAGGTACGCCGATTTCAGATGCAACCTCCTGTTTGAAACGGTTCATTGCCTCTTTTGCCTGAGGTACTGCCATTTTACTTGTGTTAGAACCAGAATTGCTGTTAGCCATTTCGATTCACCTCCAAATATTTTTCTTATTGTTTTCTTTCTGGCAAGAACATCATTCCGAATTGGCTCATTCCTGGGAATGATGTCCGCCTCGAAACGCTGTTGCTTACCATGGTGTTATTATCTGCAAAGGAAAAGAAAATATAATGGAAAATATTATGTTTTCTGGTTAAAAATGTCAAAGGGGATTCTGCTTTATTTTCAGAAATTCTCCGGGCGTCATGTGATATTTCTTTTTAAATGCCCGGTGAAAATAGGAAAGGTTATGAAATCCCACTGACAGGGAAACTTCCAGAATGGAGGCGTTGTCGTATTCCAAAAGCTCCACTGCTTTTTCCAGACGGAGGTTGTTCAGGTATTCCATGCATGTCATGCTCATGTGTTTTTTAAAGAAACGCATGAAATGATATTCGCTGAAATAACAGAGGCCGGCCAAATCTGAAACGGTAAGGGCGTCCATATAATGCAGCTCCATATAATCCAGGACCGTTTTTAATTTTTCTGAATAAAGGACAGCAGAGTGATCCGGGGCCGGCGCAGTCTCCTGGTATTGCAGCAGCAGGAAAAGAACCTGCAGAAACAGAGATTTTAACGCCAGTTCATAGCCCGGAATGTCGCCGTTGTACAGGGAACTGATTTGGGAAAATAATTTCCGCAGGGAAAAGTAAACGGGATGCTCAGGCTTAACCACCCAGGGCAGGATAATTTCGTGGTGGGTTAAAGGCAGCAGATATCTGGTGGAACAGATATCAGTGGAATTTCCGCCCAGAAAATTCATATGGAAAACATAAGTTTCCGAGAGCAAGGCTCCCGTTGGCTGAATGGAGGCGGAATGCAGCATCAGAGGAGGAACAAAAATCAAATCCTCCGGTTCCACGGTGTATTCCGTCAGTTCAATCTGATAAGAGCCCTGCCCTTTTTGTATCAGGGTAAATTCCGCTTCCTCATGCCAGTGGTTGGTCAACACAGGGTATTGGGGCGACAGAGCGGTAATGTATTTTTGGATGGGGAAAAAAGCCTCCCCGTGTCTGGCGGCTTCTTTTTGCTCTGAAATCAGGGAATGTAATTTTTTCATAAGCTTCTCCTTATAAATTTGCTGCCGGTTTTTTTGCGTCTTTTCTAAACCTGCTGTCCGGTCTTTCTTCAAAATAGCAGGATTGTGTTATAACAGGCAAATATATTGCAAGAAAATCTGGAAATATATCATTATAATAGCAGTATCTTACAGAAAAAGATAGCAGTCAGGCAAATAAATTTTAAGGAAACCTGCCGGTGCTCTCTGAACGGAGCGCTGGTTTCAGAAAGGAAGGAACATATGAACAGAAAATGGTGGCATGACAAGGTAGCATATCAGATTTATCCCAAAAGCTTTTACGACGCCAACGGAGACGGCATCGGGGATTTGCGGGGAATTATTTCCAAATTAGATTATTTGAAGGAGCTGGGTATTGATATTATCTGGATTTCTCCCGTCTATCAGTCTCCGTTTGTGGACCAGGGATATGATATTTCTGATTATTATAAAATCGCCCCGGAGTTCGGCACCATGGAGGATTTTGATGAACTTTTGGCAGAGGCGAAAAAACGGGGAATGCACATTCTGATGGATCTGGTAATCAACCATTGCTCCGACAAGCATGAATGGTTTCAGAAGGCGTTGGCAGATCCGGAGGGAGAATACGCAGATTATTTCTATTTCCGGAACGGAAAAGAGGGGAATCCCCCCAGTAATTACCGGTCCTATTTCGGAGGAAATTGTTGGGAGCCGGTGCCTGGAACAGACAAATATTATTTTCACGCCTTTGCCAAAGAGCAGCCGGACCTGAACTGGGAAAATCCCAAAATGAAGCAGGAGCTCTATGATATGATCAATTGGTGGCTGGAAAAAGGTCTGGCAGGATTTCGGATTGACGCCATTATCAATATTAAGAAAAATACAGATTTTCCGGATTTGGAGCCGGACGGGGCGGACGGCCTGGCAGCATTCTACCGGGCAGTGGAGAGTACCCAGGGAGTGGGAGAGCTGCTGAAGGAATTAAAAGAGAATACTTTTGCAAAATATGACGCTTTTACGGTGGCGGAAGTATTTAACATGCATGAGGACGAACTGGGAGAATTTATCGGTGAGGACGGACATTTTTCCACAATCTTTGATTTCAGCGCCCATTGCCTCAGCGAAGGAGAGCATGGCTGGTACGATGCGCCGGACATTGATTTTAAAGAATGGAAAGAGACAGTGATTCAGTCACAGATGAAATTACAGAAAGTGGGATTTGAAGCAAACATTATTGAAAACCACGATGAGCCCCGGGGTGTATCCAGATTTTTGCCGGAATATGCCCAAAATGCGGCAGGAACGAAAATGCTGGGCACGGTCAGCTTGCTGCTGCGGGGAATTCCCTTTCTCTATCAGGGACAGGAAATCGGAATGCAGAACTGTGTCTGGGAAAATATGGAAGAGTGCGACGATATCAGCATGAAGGATCAGTACCAGACGGCAGTGGATGCAGGATTAACCAGTGAAGAGGCTTTGAAAACATGCGCAAGGTTCAGCAGAGACAACGCCAGAACGCCCATGCAGTGGAGCGGCAAAGCAAATGCAGGATTTACTGAGGGAACGCCCTGGATGAAAGTGAACCCCAATTATTCCGAAATCAATGTGGAACAGCAGCAGAAAGAGGAAAATTCTGTCCTCCATTATTATCAGAAGCTGATTGGCCTGCGCAAGTCAGAGGAATGGAAAGAGACCTTTACCTACGGCGCATTCGCCCCCGCCTATGAACAGCAGGAGAATATTATGGCATTTTACCGGATTTTGGATGACGGCGGGGCTTGCCACGCAGCAGGAAAAAAAGTGCTGATAGCGGCAAATTTCGGAAAAGAGCCGGCAAACCTGCCGTTGGAATATCAGGTAAAACGTACGCTTCTTTCGAACCTGCCGGAAAATCATGTTAGTGAAACGCTGAAACTGGCCGGATGCGGCGTGATGGTGCTGGAGTGTGTCTGAAAAATACTGAGAGGTGAAATGTATGAACCAGAAAGAGAGAATGTTGGCCGGGCTGCCCTACAAAGCATGGCTGGACGGGCTGACAGAAGAAAGAAATGAAAATAAAATGCGGATCTACAGGTATAACAGCTTATCCCCGGCCCAAAAAGAGGAGCAGGAGCAGTGTATACGGGAAATTCTGGGAAAATGCGGCGAGAGTATACACATAGAGCAGCCGTTTCACTGTGATTACGGTTACAATATTGAAGTGGGAAATAACTTTTATTCCAATTATAACCTTACGATTCTGGATGTGGGAAAAGTGGTGATAGGAGAAAATGTAATGATTGCCCCGAACGTATCCATTTATACGGCAGGCCATCCCATTCATCCGGATTCCAGAAATTCCGGTTATGAATACGGAATTGGAGTTGCCATTGGGCACAATGTATGGATTGGAGGAAGTGTTGTAATTAATCCTGGGGTGACCATTGGAGACAATGCGGTCATTGGCTCCGGCAGCGTGGTGACCGGAGATATTCCGGCCAATGTGGTTGCGGCAGGAAATCCCTGCAGGGTTCTGCGGCAAATTACAGAAGAGGATCGAAAATATTATTTTAAGAATCGGGAATTTGATGTGGCCGATTACAATGACGGGGTTCTTAATATGAATGATTTGTGATACAATATCCTTTGTACTGAACTGGAAAAACGGTAAGAAAGGAATGAAATATCATGAAGAAAACAGGTGTGTTTTTGGCGGAAGGATTTGAAGAAATTGAAGGTCTGACAGTGGTGGATCTTCTGCGCCGGGCGGGCGTGGAGACAGTGATGATTTCCATTACAGGACAAAAGGAAGTGCAGGGTTCCCATAAAATCGGGGTTTTGGCGGATTGTCTGTATGAGGAAGTGGATTTTTCTGAATTAGACGGCGTTGTGCTGCCGGGCGGAATGCCGGGAACGGTGAATCTTGGGAACCATGCCGGTGTGAACCAGATAATCCGTTCATTTGCCGCAGAAGGGAAACTGGTGGCGGCAATCTGCGCGGCTCCCAGCGTTCTGGGCCAGGCTGGAATTCTGGAAGGAAAAAAGGCGGCATGCTATCCGGGATTTGAGGATAAACTGACAGGAGCCGAGGTTGTTTATGAAGAGGTAGCAGAGGCCGGAAATGTGATTACCAGCCGGGGCATGGGAACGGCAATTCCTTTTGGTTTAACACTGACTGCTTACCTGACTTCCGAACAGAAGGCGAAGGAGTTGGCAGAAAGCATTATCTATCGCTGCTAAGATATGTCTGACACACAGGAGGTTTGTTTTCATTGCGGCCCGCAGGCCGGAAATGTAAGAGTGGGAGTGTTTTCTGGCATGAAATCCCTTGGGGCGTCATATCCATGTAATAAAGAAATTTTGCTCTTGACAGAGTGGAAAAGGAGTCATTGCATTGCAGAAATTCAAACTGACATCGTGTGTTCTGGTACTCGTTTTATTTGCCGGTTCCTTTTTCCTGGGGCGGTTTGCAGCCCAGGTGGCCCCCACCGTAAGCACTGCCATCAAAAAGGATGCAGAGGGCAACTGGGGACTGAGTTTTCAGGAGGAGGGCAAGCCCCCGGTGGCTGACGCTTCCTGTGAGGAACTAAAGAAATACGACGCTTATTACATGGAAGATACATCGGAAAAGGTAATGTATCTGACCTTTGACTGCGGCTATGAAAACGGCAATACGCCAGCCATTTTGGATGCGCTGAAAAAGCATAAGATAAAGGCGGCCTTTTTTGTGGTGGGAAATTATCTCTCCACCAGTCCGGATTTGGTGAAACGCATGGTGGAAGAGGGACATATTGTGGGAAACCACAGTTACCATCATCCCGATATGACAAATATGGGAAAAGAGGATTTTGCCAAAGAACTGGGGGAACTGGAAACCTTGTATGAACAGACCGTAGGCAGCCCCATGGAAAAATACTACCGGCCGCCCCAGGGAAAATACAGCAATAACAGCCTTCAGATTGCCAAAGATATGGGGTATCAGACCATCTTCTGGAGTCTTGCCTATGTGGACTGGGATCAGAACAGTCAGCCCACCCATGAGGAAGCCTTTGAAAAACTTTTGAAACGGGCGCATCCGGGAGCGGTGGTGCTGTTACATAATACTTCGAAAACCAACGGAGAAATTCTGGATGAGGTGCTGACCAAATGGGAGGAGATGGGATACACCTTCAAATCTCTGGAGGAACTGCCCACAGTCTGACTGAATAGCAGGATTTGTTGGAATAAGGTTGACAAGCGGCATTCGTAGGGGTATCATACATACGAAAAAATATGCGTGATATGCCTACGGCCCTGAAAGGGCAGGACGGCAAGATGGAGGTTATGATGGAAATGGAGATGGAATTCCTGCGGAAGCTGCCGACGCCCGAAGAATTAAAGGGGCAGTTTCCGGTAAGCAGGCAGATTGCAGAGATAAAAGCAAAACGGGATGAAGAAATCTGCAGTATTTTTGAAGGAAAGGATCACAGGCTGCTTCTGGTCATCGGGCCCTGCTCCGCAGATCATGAGGACGCAGTTCTGGATTATATTCTGCGGCTTCGGAAGGTGCAGGATGCAGTGGCAGACAAAATTTTTATTGTTCCCCGTATTTATACCAACAAGCCCCGAACCATTGGCGTTGGTTATAAAGGCATGCTGCATCAGCCGGACCCGGAGAAAGAGGCTGATATGCTCAAAGGCATTATTGCCATCCGCCAGATGCATATGCGGGCGGTGGAGGAGACCGGTTTTACCTGTGCGGACGAGATGCTTTATCCGGAGAACCACAGGTATCTTTCTGATCTGCTTTCCTATGTGGCGGTGGGCGCCCGATCAGCAGAGAATCAGCAGCACAGGCTGACGGCAAGCGGCGTTGGGATTCCGGTTGGCATGAAGAACCCCACCGGCGGAGATTTTACGGTAATGATGAATTCCATCATTGCAGCCCAGTGCAGCCATACGTTTCTGTACCGGGGCTGGGAAGTAAAGACAGGCGGCAATCCCTATACCCATGCAATCCTGCGGGGATATGTGGACAAGTTCGGACGCAATATTCCCAATTACCATTATGAAGATCTGCAGTATGTACTGGAATTGTACGGGGAAAAAGAGATCTCCAACCCGGCGGTGATTGTAGACGCCAACCATTCCAATTCCGGGAAAAATTACTTAGAGCAGATTCGGATCAGCAAAGACATTCTGCACAGCTGCAAGGTTTCCGCCGATATCCGGAAACTTGTGAAAGGGCTGATGATTGAAAGCTATATCCAGGACGGAGCCCAGAAAGTCAGCGAGCACTGTTATGGAAAATCCATCACGGACCCCTGTCTGGGATGGGAGAAAACAGAAAAACTGATTTATGAACTGGCGGAGCTTTGGTAGGATTTTTGTATCACAGGCCGCAGACATTATGAAAACTCTGAAAATAGTAATTGACAAATATTAGCAGCTATGATTTAATAAAGAAAGTGACAAATATAAAAGAAAGCGAGGTAAAATTATGATTACATTAAATACGATCGGCAAAAACAATTTCATCCGGACAGATGATAGATTTACCTCGGCGGCTGCAGGCAGGATTCCCCATTAAGTTCAGAGACAGTATTTGTGAGAGATTCAGAACAGGAATTGAATAGCAGCAATGTGTATGCATGTGTATCTGACCGCAGTTTGCGGCATATGTATGGAACAGTGAAAGTGACCCCGTGGTTTATCCACGGGGTATTTTTAGATCCCGGGAAAGGAGAGGGTTGGTTATGAAGAAAATATTCAAATATATCGGGCGCTACTGGTATGCCTACCTGTTTGCCATTGTCTGCATGGTGACGGCAATTCTTTTGGATATGCTGTATCCGTTGATCACGAAACGTATTGTGGATGATGTGATTCTTGGGGGCCAGGTGCAGCTTTTGGGCGGACTTTTAGGCGCAATTGCGGTGATCGGGGCAGGAAGGGCCGTAGGCGGTTATCTGAAGGAATTTACCTTTGACGTGGTCAGCGTTAAGATTGCGGCAAAACTGAGAAAAGATTTATTTGCCCACATTGAAAGCCTGTCCATGGACTATTTTGACGACACCAACACAGGAGAACTGATGGCAAGGGTGAAGGATGATGTGGACGCAGTTTGGAATGCCCTGGGGTATGTGGGCATGCTGATGATAGAAGTGACGATTCATGTGTCCATTGTCCTTTACTGCATGTTTACCCTGAATTGGAAACTGGCATTTTTCCCTCTGGGAGTCATGCTTCTTATGGGAATTACAGCCGTGTTTATGGAGCGGAAGCTGAATGGAATTTATGAAGCCATCAGTGAAGAAAATGCGGAGCTGACCACCATAGCGGAGGAAAATCTGGCCGGCGTCCGTACAGTGAAGGCATTTACCCGGGAGAAATTTGAAATTCAGAAATTTCTTTCCCACAATCAGCGGTATTATGATTTAAACATGCAGCAGACCAAAATCCTGGTGCGGTATTATCCGGTGTTTCAGTTTACCGGAAAACTTTTACCGGTGGTTATGGTCATTATCGGAGGCGTACAGGTGATTCAGGGAGCAATGACGCTGGGAGGCCTGGTGGCGTTTATTGAGTACTGCAGAAACTGTGTCTGGCCCATGGAAATGCTGGGATGGCTGACCAATGACTTATCTTCCGCCGCAGCGTCGCTGAAAAAGCTCAACAAGATTTATCAGCAGAAATCTTCCATTGCAGAGAGAGAGCATCCGGTGGAATTAGAACAGGTAAAAGGCGAGGTTTCCTTTGAACATGTGTCATTTGCCAGAGGAGGACAGGAGATCTTAAAAGACATTTCCTTTCAGCTGCCCCAGGGAAAAACACTGGGGATTATGGGAGCCACCGGAGCAGGGAAAACCTCTGTGGTAAATCTGCTGATGCGGTTTTTTGATGCGGAGTCAGGCAGCGTGAAATTAGACGGTGTGGATGTACAGGATTTATCCTTAAAACAGCTGCGCAGCAGCGTAGGCACAGTGATGCAGGATGTGTTTCTGTTTTCTGACACCATTTCTGAAAATATCCGGATGGGGCAGCGGAATACCATGGGCAGCCATGCAATGCTTCAGGCGGCAGAGCTGGCCCAGGCAAGAAGGTTTATAGAAAATATGCCGGAAACTTATGAAACCGTTGTGGGAGAGCGGGGCGTGGGCCTGTCCGGCGGACAGAAACAGCGGATCAGCATAGCCAGGGCCATTGCAAAACAGGAACCGGTGCTGATTCTGGATGATTCCACCTCTGCGCTGGATATGGAGACAGAGTATGAGATTCAAAAAGCCCTGGAAACACTGGAATCCACCAAGATTATTATTGCCCACCGGATTTCGGCGGTGCGGAATGCAGATGAAATAATTTTCCTGGAAAACGGGCGGATCAAAGAGCGGGGAACCCATGAGGAGCTTTTGAAAAAGCATGGGCTGTATTACCAGACTTACCAGGCTCAGTACGGCAATGCAGTACAGCAGCCGGCAGTGTAATCGAAAAACCGGCAGCATAACCAAAGAATTAGTAAGATAGAAAGAAGGTGACTGGTTTATGGCAGTAAATTCATTCAGGGAAGATGAGCGGTTAGAGGGAATCGGAAAAGCCGAAACCCTGAAACGGTTGTTTTCCTATATGATTCGATATAAGCTTCAGATATTCGGAGTGGTGATCTGTATGATGATCACCGTGGGGATCAGCCTGATTAATCCGCTGATGATTGAAGCGGCGATTGACGTATATATTGCCGGCCGGGATATGAAGGGCCTGGCAAAACTGGCTGTTTTTGCAGCAGCATTGAATATCGTTTTTATTATAATGGTTAAGATACGGATGTATGTGATGGCGAAGATTTCCAACCAGATTCTTCTGGATATCCGGCAGGAATTGTATGAACATATTCAGACCTTGTCCTTTTCCTTTTTTGACAGCCGTCCCACTGGAAAAATACTGGCGCGGATTATCGGGGATGTGAATTCCCTGAAAAACGTGTTGGTAAATGCGGTGACTACGCTGCTTCCGGATTTTATCACCATCTGCGGCGTGGTGGTGATTATGGTGGTGAAGGACTGGCGGCTTGCGCTGGCTTCTCTCAGCAGCATTCCCCTGATGGCGGCGTCCATCTGGTTGATTCAGAAATATACCCATGAGAGCTGGCAGATTTTCCGGAAAAAAGGCTCTAATCTGAATGCCTATGTACACGAAGGAATTGCAGGTATGAACGTGGTGCAGAGTTTTCATGCCCAGGAAGAAACCCAGGATATTTTTGCGGGTCTGGTAAAAGAGCATGAGCAGGCCTTTATCCAGTCGGCCCGGGTGGCGGATTTGTTCGGAAGCTCGGTGGATTTTTGCTGGGGCATCGGTGCCATGATTCTCTACTGGGTGGGCATTCAGATGATCGGCGCAGAGTATGTAAGCGTTGGGCTGTTGGTGGCTTTTGGGACATACATCAACATGTTCTGGAATCCGGTTATGAATCTGAGCAATTTTTATAATCAGGTGATTACCAACCTGACGGCGGCAGAGCGGATTTTTGATATACTGGATACGGAGCCGGATATTTTTGACAGCGAAAAGGTGCGGGAATTGCCGGAGGTGGAAGGCCGGGTGGAATTTGAGAATGTGTCCTTTACGTATGATGAAGGGACCCCCGCAGAAACAAAAGTATTAGAAAATGTAAGCTTTCTGATTGAACCGGGAGAAACCATTGCGCTGGTGGGGCCAACCGGAGCTGGCAAAACCACGGTGGTGAACCTGATCAGCCGGTTTTATGAGATTCAGAACGGAAGAATTCTGGTGGACGGACAGGATATCCGCCATGTGTCTCTGGAAAGTTTACGCCGTCAGATGGGAGTGATGACCCAGGAGAATTTTATTTTCCAGGGAACCGTAAGGGAAAATATTCTCTATGGGAACATGGACGCCACGGAAGAAGAGCTTGTGGCGGCGGCAAAGGCAGTGAATGCCCATGAATTTATTCAGAAGATGGAGCATGGGTATGATACGGTGTTAAAGGAACGGGGCGCAGGATTGTCCATCGGCCAGAGACAGCTGATTGCATTTGCCCGGACTATGGTAAGCATGCCGAAAATTCTGATTCTGGATGAGGCCACCTCCAGTATAGACACTCATACGGAGCTCCTGGTGCAGCAGGGCATTGAGGCTCTTTTAAAAGGAAGAACCAGCTTCGTAATTGCCCATCGGCTGTCTACGATACAGAAGGCAGACCGGATTTTTGTGATTGATCAGGGCGGAATCTTAGAGCAGGGAAGCCCTGCAGAGCTGATGGAGAAAAAAGGACATTACTATCAGCTTTATATGGCCCAGTTTAAGGGAATAGCATAAGAACAAGGGCTGCTGCAAATACAGCCGATATGCAATAGGATGTCTGAATCTCCTGGTTTGCATAGAACAGCTGTTTGCAGCAGCCCTTGTTAAATGAGTCACAGTTACAACTGCCTTTATCCTTTTACGCCGCCGGATGCAAGGCCGCTGACCAGATTCTTCTCAATAATTGCAAACAGAACTACTACCGGAGCAATTGCGAAGAGAGAAGCTGAGAACAAATACTGCCATTCAATCATGTTATAACCGTTAAAGATATTGATACCAACGGTCAGAGGTTTGTTCAAATCGTCAGAAATCAATGTCAGGGCAACGGTATATTCATTCCATGCATTGATAAAAACAAAAATCAACGTGGTAACAATACCGGGCGCAGCCACCGGAAGCAGGATCTTAATCATAGCTTCAAACCGGTTGCAGCCGTCAATTTTGGCAGCCTGCTCCATCTCGGAGGAGATGCCCATGAAAGTGCCCCGCAGCAGCCAGATGGTGAAAGCCTGGTTAAATGCTGCATTGATAAAAATCAGGCCCAGAATGCTGTTGGTCAGGTTCAGTGTCATCATAACCTTGTAAATACCAATTAAAAGAACCACAGGCGCAAACATCTGGGAAACAATGACAAATCCAAGGAAAGCAATGTCGCCTTTGAATTTCATCCGGGACAGCGCATATGCTGCAGGAATTCCGCAAAGCAAAGCAATAATCGTGGAACCGCCGGCAATCAAAATGGAGTTCATCATGTATTTTGCCATGGGAGCCCTGCTCCAGATATCTGCAAAGTTAGACCACAGAGCATTCTTCGGGAACACAGTTCCGCTTGCCGAGAATATCTCGGAACGGTCTTTCAGGGAAGTGCAGAACATGGCGAAATATGGATAAAGGATCAGCAGGCATATGAGAAATACCACCACATACAGGAGGATTCTCAATGCAAGCTTCTTGCCGTTTAAAGGCTTATGTGCAGTTTCTTTCATCTTATTCATCCCCCTTCCGCAAGGTTGCTACCATGTAAACAGTTGCGCAGACTAACAGTATCATAAATCCGATGACAGATACGGCTGCCGCTTCGCCCTGTTTGCCGTTATAGAAAGCCAGTTTATACAGGTAGGTAACCAGTGTGTCGGTTCGGTTGCCGGGATCTCCCTTTGTCATGTTCCAGATAATCGGGAACGAGTTAAATACATAAATGATATTTAATACGGTGCTGACAGTGAGAGAAGAGCTGACCAGCGGGATAGTGATTTTGAATAACTGCTGCCAGTAGTTGGCTCCGTCAACGGTTGCGGCTTCATAGTAGCTGCCGTCGATGGACTGTAAGCCGGACAAAACAGTAAAAGTAACAAATGGGATGGTAACAAAGATACCGCAGGCGATTTCCCAGGCAAACCAGGCGCCGGCGCTGGGAGTCCAGTTAACGGCATGGTCAATAATTCCAAGCCTCATCAGCAGAGTATTCAATGTGCCGTAGTCGGTATCAATGATAAATTTCCAAATGCTGGCCTGTACTACCAATGTGGTTGCCCATGGAAATACCACGATGGCCCGGGCAACTTTACGGCCTTTAAATGCATTGTTTAATAACAGCGCCAGAATAAATCCAAGGAGAGTGGAAAGTCCAACCACTGCCACGGTCCATACCAGGGTATTTTTTAACACCATGGAAAAAGTAGGAGTGGACAATATCTTGGAAAAATTGGCAAATCCGGTAAATCCTTTAATCAGTCCCGCCCTGCTGACTTTGCTTAAGGCCATCCGGAATACGAATACAATTGGAATCAGGATAAATACAAACATCAGCAAGACGCTGGGCAGTATCCAGATATAAGGTTCAATTTTTTGAATTATTTTTTTCACTGAAACACCTCATTAATTATGATAAAAGAGACCGGGGCGAAAGCCCGGTCTCCTGGTTTGTCTTAAGCGGGGCTTATGTGCTGTATCGTAAGACAGAGGTTATGGAGCGATTTCTGCCTGTAAGTTGTCAAGCTGTTCCTGAACGCTTTCGCCTAACAATGCGTTCTGTTCAGCACTGATAACGCCCTGTTTTACATCTGCCCATTCTGTCTTGGCAGTGGGATAGAATTTACAGCTGCCTACAATGTCAATCCACTCAGCCATGGATTCGTCTTTTGCTGCAAGTGTTTCGCCGCCGGTCTTGGTTGCTGGCAGGAAACCTTCCATCTCAACCCATGCAGAGTAACGTTCGTCCTCATAGAAGTAATCGAAGAAGGTCTTGATTGCTTCCAGTTCTTCGTCAGAATATTCGTTGTCGAAGCACATGAAACGGTCCATAACGCCGGCAGATACGGAAGTGCCGTTGTTGTTGGGGATAGGAGCCATGCCGTAGTTTACTTCATTGCCGCCGTCTTTTACATAAGTAGGAAGACTGTTGGGTGCAATCATCATAGCAACTTTGCCGGTTCCGAACATATCCTGCAAATCGTAACGTGTTTCATTGGCCGGGTCTGAATTGGTGTAGCCGTCTTTGATTAATTGAATTGCGTATTCAATTGCAGCTACGTTTTCCGGGCTGTTTAAGGTCCAGTTGCCGTCAGCGTCTGTGAAGTCGCCGCCGTTGTTCCAGATATAGTAAGCGAAAGCAGCCTGGCCTTCGTCTGTGGTCATATCAATACCCCATGGATAAACATCCGGATATTTCTCTTTAATCTTCTTGCAGGCTTCGGTAAGTTCATCCCATGTGGTAGGAGGAGCTGTAACGCCGGCGCCTTCTAAGATGTCTTTGTTGTAATACATTGCGCGTGCGGAAGCAAGGTCTGGAATCGCCCAGATGGTTCCGTCTACGTTGGACTGCTCTAAGAATGCTTCATACATCTTGCCGTAGGTCTCTTCAGAAACATAGTCCTGTGCCGGCAGGAGCAGGTCGTCTGCCTGATAATCTGCGAATACGTCGATATTCAGAATATCAGGAGCCTGATTGTTTGCAACGCGTGTGTTAACTGTGGTAGAAATATCATTCCAGGAAATAACTTCTACATTGATGTCGATGCCCGAATTGTCTTTTTCAAAATCAGTTTCAAAGGTTTTCCACCAGTCAGCGGTGTTCTGTCCGTATTGAGCTGCAATCACGCTGAGTTCTATTTTGTCGCCGCTTGCTTCTTCTTTGTCATCAGCCTCGGTATCGGCTTTGTCATCAGCCTCGGTCTGAGCGTCCTGCTTGTCATTTGATTCAGATGATGAGGGAGAACTGCCGCATGCCGCAACGGATAAAGCGGTTGCCATACTAAGTGTGAGTGCGATAAATTTTTTCAGAGTTTTCTTTTTCATGTTTCTCCTCCTCCTTAATGGAAAGCACTGTACCTGCCGAAAAAGGTTATCCGTTCTGTGCAGTATGCCTGAAATATATGCAAAATAACAATTATGCTGCATAGCCCCCGCAAATAATCATTGCAAATAGCACAAAAGATAGATAAAAAATATTCCGGTATATGTACAAAATGCTATAAAATTTAGTGACTTAATCTTAACATGTTATCGTCGATGTGTCAATATGGATTTTATACTGTTTTGAAAATATTTTTCATTATGAAAATTAACGAAAATGATCAATCAGTTTGAAACGGGCGATGAGGAAAAATAACATGGATGCTTCTGCGGCTTGACAGCCTGTAATAGCAAAACAGGAAAGAATAGCAGATACTCACAACGGGCATACTATGGAAACATTTTAAAAGTATTGAAACAATACCCGAAAAGGAGCGAATGCAGCAATGGAGAAACAAATCAATGCAAGAAAAGGAGCTGTCATCGGATGCGGATTCGTAGGGTCTGCCATCGCTTTTACCCTGATGCAGAGCAGGCTTTTTACAGAACTTGTGCTGCTGGACGTCAACTTTGACAAGGCAGACGGGGAAGCGAAGGATATTGCCCACGGAATTCCGTTTTCCGGACAGATGAAAATTTATGCCGGAACGTATGATGATATTGCAGACGCCGCCGTTCTTATTGTGACGGCAGGAGCCAACCAGAAGCCGGAGGAAACCAGGCTGGATCTGGTCAATAAAAATGTGGCTGTCTATCAGAGCATTATACCGGAAATAGCAAAACGGGAATTTCAGGGAATCCTTCTGGTGGTGTCCAATCCGGTGGATATCCTGACCTATGCAGCGGTAAAAATCGGCGGATTTCCGGAGCAGAGGGTGCTGGGCTCCGGCACAGTCCTTGATACGGCGCGGCTGAAATATGCCCTCAGCGAACATTTGCGGGTGGACAGCCGGAGCGTTCACGCATTTATTATCGGGGAACACGGAGACAGCGAGATTGCCGCCTGGAGCAGCGCAAATGTATCCGGCATTCCGGTGGATGATTTCTGCGAGATGCGCGGGCATTTTAATCATGAAGAAACCATGGACCGAATTGCAGAAAAGGTGAAAGACAGCGCTTATGAAATTATTTCCAAAAAGCAGGCCACTTATTATGGAATTGCCATGGCAGTGAAACGGATCTGTGAATGTATTGTCAGGGATGAAAAATCCATCCTGCCCGTGTCCTCTATGCAGCATGGGAATTATGGAATGGAAGGGATTGCCCTGAGCATGCCTGCAGTGGTGGGATTAAAGGGCGTGGAATCCCATGTGCCCATTGCCCTGGATGAGGAAGAAATGGAGATGCTGAAACGTTCGGCGGATACGCTGAAGGAAGTGATTGGGAGCTTGGATTTGTCTTAGAGCATTTTTCGAACACGCTCTGTTACTACAGCGAACAATCTATATTGCAATACACAGGAACTGCCGGATTGCCCTTTGGCTAAACAAACGGTTCAGGGGCGTATTGCGTGGGGCGAAATCCACTGCTAATGGAGTGTTAAATTTCATTTTGCCTTGACAGAAAATAATTTTACCGTTATACTGAACAAAAATAAATTTCAGGAGGAACATGTATGTTAAATGTAATTGTAATGGAGAATGCTGCAAAATAAATATTGCACAGGCAGGTGTTGTTTTGGTTCAGGCTTGAAGTCTGTCCAGTTTCAAACAGCGCAGACTGCCGTAATTTCGCCTTACAATTGCTGAATCATGATGTGAATTCTGTCCCTCAGTGGAATGCCTGACGCATTCCTGATGTTGTCGGAGATTAAGAGCATGGCTGTATGGCTGTGCTTTTTTTGTGCAGCAGGACGCCGGTGCCTGTCTCCTTTAGTCTGGGCCGTTGTCAGAAAAGCTTTGTAAGGCCAACCAGAATGGAAAAAGAAAGGATCAGCCATGAATTATGAATCACAAATCGAATTTGACAAAATAAAGGAATTATGGGCAAATCTTGCAGTGACAGAAGCTTCCAGAGACAAAATAAGAAATGCGTTTTTCTTTTTATCAGAAAGCGAATTGAGAAAACAAATCAAAGATACCACCAACAGCCGGAAGCTGATGGAGTGCTTCGGTGCGCCTCCCTTGCAGAATGCAGAGGAAATCAGGGAAATTCTGATGATTTCTCAGAAAGGAGACTGTCTGCTGCCCCGGCAGTTAGAACAGGCCGGAACATTTCTGGCTGCAGTCCGCCGGCTGAAAGATTATCTGAGCCGGGGAAAAGCTTATGAAAATCCTCTGGCCTACTATGAGGAAAATCTGGATTCCCTGGAAGAACTGGCAGGAGAAATCAGCCGGCAGATCCGAAATGAATCTGTGGACGATTACGCGTCCGGAGAGCTTTGCCAGATTCGCAGCCAGATGGTAAAATGCCGGGAAAAGATGAAACAGAAGGCGGAGCAGGTGATGCGCGCCAATAAAAATGTTATGGCCGACAATTACTGCACCCTCCGCAGCGGCAGGATATGCGTACCGGTAAAAAAAGAATACCGGATGAAAATACCGGGCAGTGTGATAGATAAATCGGCCACCGGAAACACATTGTTTATCGAGCCGAATGCCGTTGGAAGCTGCTATGAGGAACTGCAGCTATTAAACATTCGGGAAGAAAATGAAGTGTATCGGATTCTGTATACGCTCACCGTCATGGCTGCGGACGCCGCCCCAAAAATACAGGAAAATATCAGAATTATGGAGAAATTGGATTTTATCTTTTCCAAGGGAAAACTAAGCATGGACTTAAATGGCGCAGAACCAAAAATCAATACGGAGCGCAGGATTATTCTGAAAGATGCCAGACATCCGCTGATGGATGCCGGAATCAATGTGCCGTTGCAGTTTGAACTGGGCGGGGAAGTGCGGGGCATTGTAATTACCGGACCCAATACAGGGGGAAAAACGGTTGCAATCAAGACGGTAATGCTGAACTGCATGATGGCTCAGTGCGGGCTGCATCCTGCCTGTAAGGAAGCCGATATCTGCATGAATGATTCCTATTTGTGCTACATTGGCGACGGGCAGAATCTGACAGAGAATTTATCCACTTTTTCAGCCCACATTAAAAATGTACTGGAAATTCTGAAAGAAGCCGGCAAAGACAGCCTGATTATTATGGATGAATTAGGCTCCGGCACTGACCCGGCAGAGGGTATGGGCATTGCGGTAGCCGTGTTGGAGGAACTCCGAAAATCCGGGGCAAATTTCCTGGTTACCACCCATTATCCGGAAGTGAAGGAATATGCAAAGAAGGCCCGGGGCATGATCAATGCCAGAATGACTTTTGACAAAGAGACGCTCAAGCCCGCTTATCAGATGGTGCTGGGAGAAGCGGGGGAAAGCTGCGCTTTTCTGATTGCAGGCAGATTGGGGATGCCGGACGCAGTTCTTGAGACGGCAGTCCGGGCTGCTTATGGGGAAGAGGCAGTCCGGGCATACTGCAGCAACAAGAGGGGAGCCGTAGAAAATCCAGCCCCAAAGAACGGTTTTTTGGAATCATATTCTGCAGTGCAGCCGGAGGACGAAAAAGGTCAGGACGGCAGGAACCGAAATAAAATTATCAAAGCCAGGAAAAAACATCCGGCAGATTCCGTCCCGCGATACCAGACAGGAGACAGTGTGATGGTCTATCCTGATAAAAAAATCGGAATTGTCTGTATGCCGGCCAACGAAAAGGGCGTGTTAAGAGTGCAGATGCCCCATAAAAAAATATGGATTAACCACAAACGGGTAAAACTCCATGTGCCGGCCTCCCAGTTGTATCCGGAGGATTATGACTTTTCCATTTTGTTTGATTCGGTGGAACACCGGAAAGCCCGGCATAATATGGAGCGGAAATATACCGAAGAAATCATTCAGTACGAGGAGCTGTAATTGCCGAATCAAAGAAACAGGCAGTATATATGTCCGCAAACGGCGGTGCATACCGGCTTCAGGATGTTTTTGCAAAATAAAGGCAGACATGTTATAATCTATGAAAATTAAAAGATCCGTTATTAAAAAGGAGCATATCGCATATGAAGTTTATCTCATGGAATGTAAACGGCCTGCGGGCCTGTGTTCAGAAGGGATTTCTGGACTTTTTCAAAGAAATGAATGCAGACTTTTTCTGCATTCAGGAAACCAAGCTGCAGGAGGGCCAGATTTCCCTGGATTTGCCGAACGAGTATGAAGGCTACTGGAATTATGCCCGGAGGAAGGGGTATTCCGGTACGGCAATTTTTACAAAGCATAAGCCTCTGTCGGCAGCTTACGGAATAGGAATAGAGGAGCATGACACAGAAGGACGGGTCATTACGCTGGAATACGAGGATTTCTACCTTGTAACCTGTTATACCCCCAATTCCCAGAATGAACTGGCAAGGCTTCCTTACCGCATGGAATGGGAGCAGGCAATCCTTGCGTATCTGGACGGGCTGAAGGAGCAAAAATCTGTTATTTACTGCGGCGATCTCAATGTGGCTCATCAGGAGATTGATTTGAAGAATCCCAAAACCAATCGGAAAAATGCCGGATTTACCGATGAGGAAAGAGAGAAGTTCTCCAACCTTTTAAGTCACGGTTACGTGGATACGTTCCGGTATTTTTATCCGGAATTGGAGCAGGTATATTCCTGGTGGTCTTACCGGTTTAAAGCCCGGGAGAAAAATGCAGGATGGCGGATCGACTATTTTGTAGTGTCGGAGGATTTGAAGGACAGGCTGAAAGATGCGAAAATCCATACGCAGATCTTTGGTTCAGACCATTGTCCGGTGGAACTTGAGATAGAAGGAGAAAGCTGAATATCTGCGGCCAGGGAGAGTTGCTTTGGCGGTTAGGAACTGTTAAGAAATATTACTCCGGCGGATGTTTCTTAATGGTTCCTTAAATATTCAGGAAAGGAACAGAAATGGAAAAAGGAGAAATCAGGCTTCGGAAGGTTATCGTGCATATTTTGGATTCCACAGTGGGAGTGCCGGTTCTTTCCGACGCCCTGTTGGATTACGGTTCCGATTTCGGAGATTTTCTGCGGGAGCATATTTACCGGGTGGAAACTACAGATGAGAAGAAAACCTGTCAGTTTTGCAGGGAGGAATCCCAGGTATATCAAAAGATAGCCGCTTTTGCGGAATCCGGATTGGAGGAGGAAACATTTATAGAAATCAGCCGGAATATGGCTGCCTGGCTGTATGAAATTATGAATCAGAATATTGAGATTCCACAGGCGGATTTTGTGGTGGTTCTGTTTGAAGCAAAACTGGGAATGTATCTTGCGCTGCTGAAAATGGATTACAGAACCTCCTATACCCATCAGACCCACTCTGATGCATTTGGAAATGCCAATGAGATTATTAAATTTCGGGCGATCCTTCCCACAGAAACCCAGAAATTATCAGAGGCTGCAATCATCAGTCTGTCAGATTTCACGGTTTTTCTGACAGAGAAAAAATATCCTGTTAACGGCGTAAAAACCAATTATTTTTCAAAAATATTTTTAAACTGCAGCGGAGCCCTGTCTCCCAAAACCCAGCTTTCCATTGTTACCCGGGCCATTGACACGGTGCAGAAAAAGTATTGTAATGAGGGGGAGCAGTTTGAGGCGCAGATGGAAACCAAGCAGATTATACACAGCCAGTTAGCGGAAACAGGCGCAGTGTCTGTGCCCTTTGTACTGGATCAGGTTTTTAAGGAAAAAGAAGAGTACAAAGAAGAAGTGCAGGAAAAACTGGAGAAGTATCAAATGGGGCCGGATGTGAGAATTGAACCTCAGGCGGAGAGCACAGCCAGAAAATTTGGAAAGCAGCACCTGACCACAGATACCGGAGTGGAAATTAAAATTCCTATGGAACAGTATCAGGATGGGGAGCATATTGAATTTATCACCAATCCGGATGGAAGCATTTCGATTTTAATCAAAAATGTGGGGCGTATTACCTCCAAATAACAGCCAGATCATTTGGATTTACCGCTGTTATGAAAGGAAACTTTATTGAAAAACTTAAAAGTATATTAATTCTGCCGCGGCGCTCTGGGAATCTGCTCCCTGATGCAGTATCATAATGGTATCAGGGAGGTTGTCAGAATGAAAAGGAAAGCGGTAATTAAAGAAGCAGGTTTTATAGCTGCAGCGATAATTTTTATGGCGGCGGCAATCGGAGGAATCTGGAAAGTAAACTCCAAAACCAACCGTCTCCATGAGGCGGTCCGCCAGTTTGAGTCCATACAGGAAAATATGCAGAAGGAATGGCAGAAAGCATCCGCGCAGAGCGGCAGTCAGGTCAGCAGCTATATTCCGGATTTGAAGCCTCATAAAGAAGGGTGGAAAATCACTCAGTTTGGCGACGTTATGCAGCAGCAGGAAATGTGTTATACGATAACCACGGACACCGGGCTTGTGATTGTGGACGGCGGACAGGCTTATGAAGAAGAAAAGCTGCGGGAAATCATTGCAACGTACGGCAATCATGTGGAAGCATGGATTCTGACCCATCCCCATCCGGACCATATAACATCCTTTTTAAATATTTATGAAGATCTTCAGGGAATTCAGATTCACCATGTTTATACCATCCAACTGCCGGATATGGAAACTCTTAAGAAAAATGCATCCTGGGAAGATTACAGTGATTTGGAGCGGTTCCGTTCTTTGGATATCCCCGGTCTGGAATATCTGCACAAAGGTGACAGGATACATGTGCTGGGACTGGAGCTGGAGGTGCTCAGCGCGTATGATGAAACAATTGATAAGCTGTCCAATGATTTGATGAACGACGGTTCTTTGCTGTTTCGGGTAAAGGGCAGAGAGGAATCCATGTTATTCTGCGCCGATGTGGGAAGCGCGGGAGGCAGGACGGATAAAGTCAGAAAACGCATGACGGAATATCTGGTGGAAACGTACGGGGACAGCTTAAAGTCCGATTATGTTCAGATGGCTCATCACGGTTTTCAGGGGCTTGGCCGGGAGTTTTATGAAAAGGTAGATCCGAAAGCAGCCTTTTTTGACGCTCCTTACTGGCTGATGAACGGAGAGTCTGAATTCAGCTCCAAAGAGAAGGAGGACATGATTCTGGATATGGGAAAAACGGTATACAGCTATTACACCGCGCCCAATCAGATTTTGCTGAAATAACATTGTACAAAAAAGAGGTTTTCTTGTATAATGGAACAAGGGGTGAAGAAATGATTTTATTTTTCGCAGCGCTTATGCTTCTTGCCGTCCTGGGGCTTCGGAGGGCAGATGGCGGATCACGGTTTTATATGTCCGTGGAAATGACAGGCAGCATCAAAGGATTTTTTCTTGTAATGGTGTTTTTTACCCATATCTGGACTTACACAGAATTTTCAAATGCATATCTGGATCGCCCTTACCAGGTTCTCAGACAGATTGGGCAGTGCATTGTGGTGATGTTTCTTTTTTATTCCGGTTATGGAGTGATGGAATCCATCAAAGGGAAAGGACAGGCATATGTCAGGCAGCTTCCCCGGCAAAGATTTTTGAAGGTGCTACTGCAGTTTGACTGTGCCATGTTTTTGTTTTTGGCATGCAGGTATCTGGAGGGAGCCCGTTACAGCCTGAAAAAAGTGCTGTTGGTCTTTACCGGTTGGGACAGTGTGGGGAACAGCAATTGGTATGTGTTCTGCATTCTGTGGCTGTATCTGTTTACGTATGCGTCCTTTCGGATTTGCAAAGAAAGCCATGTAAAGGCGGCCATGGGAGTGCTTTTGCTGTCTTTAGCGTACATTGCTGTTTTGCGGCTGCTGGGAAAAGAGGACTGGTGGTATAATACCGCTTTATGTTATTCCTGGGGAATGCTGTTTTCCCTGTATCGTACCAGAATAGAAAAGCTGGTGAACCGGAACTGGGGAACCTGGGCGCTGACGCTTTTGCTGTTTGCAGCCGGATATCTGTCTGTGTATTTCATAGGAAATGAGCATTTTGCCGTATACCAGTGGTGGATATTCACCTTTGCCGGACTGACGGTGGTATTTACCATGAGGATTGTGATAGACAGCCGGCCTTTGCAATGGCTTGGCAGAAATTTGTTCGGACTGTATATTCTGCAGAGACTTCCGATGATTATGCTGAAACCCTTTCTGCTGACAGGCGAACCCTCCGATCTGAGGAAATACGGATATGTCATTCTCTGCTTTGGGATTACTTTGGTTCTTGCAGTGGCCTTCCGGGAAACGGCGGGGCGGATGGTGGATAAATGGCTATAGCGAACAATCTGTATTTCGATACACAGGGACTGCCGCATTAAGAAATGCAACTACAGGATATGGTAGCTTGTAGTTGCATTTCTTAATGCTGCAGTCCCGTTTGGCATAAGCATCTGCAGAATCCAATGCTTTTATTTTCATAACCCTTGACAATATGGGATCAGGAAAATTATAATGGTATTTAATCATGGGGCAGTATGCCATAAGAAGCAATAAAGATTAAAATATAGAAGGAACCATGACAGATTTTGAACAGAAGAAAGGTGTGGAATATGAAAAGAACAAAACAGATTACAGGCATTTTATTATCATTCCTGTTGCTGTTTGGCCTGTTTGCGCCAATGACGGCCCATGCAAGCGGAACAGTGACTATTTCGGTAACTTCGTCCACAGTAGGCGTGGGAGATACCGTAACGGTAACTGCCTGGGCGTCAGGCCCCAACGGAGAAGCAGCCATTGCCAAAATGGGATTTAATTACGACAGCGGGAAATTCTCCTTCGTAAGCTGCAGCGAGGCAGATTATACAGGCGGCAGTGACGGCTATGTTGGAGTGAGCGGAAACAACGTGTCCATTACGCTGAAAGCAACGGCAGCGGGAATTGCCTCTGTTACCGTCAGCGGTTCCAACGGTGTAAGCGTCAGTGACGGAACAGTGGAATACGGAGAGCTTACAGCAGGAGGCACCAAGATTACGATAAATGAAGGAACCGGCGCAGGAAATAATGAAACAGAGAATGGGGATACTAACAGCGAAACAGATAACGCCAACAAATCAGAAGACAACAGCCTTGCATCCCTGTCTATTTCTCCAGGTACGCTGTCTCCGGCTTTTCAATATTCTGAAACAAATTATACTGCAGCCGTAGCAGAAGATGTCACAAGCGTTACGGTGAATGCAAAACCCTCCAATGAGAAGGCGAAGGTGGAATCCATCACCGGGGCAGATAATCTGCAGCCGGGACAGAATACGGTCAGCATTGTGGTGAAAGCAGAAAACGGAAGCGTTGCTACCTATAAGATTATAGTGACCAGAGGCGGAGAAGGCGCTGCAGCTTTGGAGACTCCTCCGGAAACTCAGGATGAGACAGTTTCCCAGGAAAATCCCCAGGGAATTACCATTAACGGGCATCCCTTTGATTTGGCAGAGGCAATTCCGGAGGATGCGGTGCCCCAGGATTTTACGAAAACAACAGTAACCTGCCAGGGAAAACAGGTAGAGGGACTGCAGTTTGACAAAGGCGCGCTGAAACTGGTTTACCTTACTACACCCAGCACTGAAGTAAAAAATACCCTTGCAGTTTTTGATGAAGCAAGCGGAAGCCTTTACCAGTTCCGCAAAGTAGCAATCGGAGAAAAATATATCATTTTATTAGATCCTCCGGCAGAACCGGGGCTTTCCCCGGATTATACCCGCACAGCAGCGGCGGTGGAGGGATTTGAAAATGTTCCTGTATTTGTAAAAGGAGAGGCCGCGCCGGCAGCAGCGCCGGAGGGAGAAGCCGCAAATCCGGAAGGAGAGACTGCAAATCCGGAAGGAGAGACTGCAAATCCGGAAGGAGAAGCTGCAAATCCGGAAGAGACAGCCGCAAATCCGGAAGGGACAGCCGCAAATCCGGAAGGAACAGCAGAGTTTTCCCTGGTATACGGCGTCAGCAGTTTTGGAAACATGGGCTGGTATCAGTATGATACGGCAGAAGGATTTTTTCAGCGGTATGTCCAGACCAAAGCTGTACAGGAAACGCCCCAGGAGGAGGGAGAGACAGACAGCAGTGTGGAAATGCAGAGCCTTCAGAATGCATATAAAGATTTGGAAGAACAGTTAAATGAGAAGAAATCCAGCTCCAGGAAAACAACGGCTATTATGGTATTTGTGATTGCTGTGCTGCTGGTGGTGATTGTCAATCTGATTCTGCGGGGCAGACCGGGAGATTACGATGAAGATGAGGACGATCTTTTTGAGGACGCCCCCAAACCGAAGAAAAGAACCAAGGTGAGCCAGGAAACCAGGCCCATGCCTTTCTCAAAACAGGAAACCAGGAAAAAGCAGGATACACTGGCTGAGCCGATTTCCCGGAAAAAATCCGAATATCCGGCGGCCTCCGGTTCCCAGAAGAAACCAGAACAGACCGGTCTTTCCGGCGCCCAGAGAAAGTCAGAACAAGCCGGCGGTCCCGGTTCCCGAAGAAAATCAGAGATGCCGGCCATGCCCAAGATACCGGATTTGCCCAAAATGCCTGAGATGCAGAAAGCGCCGAAAGCCTCTGTGCCGCCCAGAATGCCGGAAACGCCGGCAGCGCCTTCCAAGACAGAGGTACCGCCGGTTCCGGCTATGCGCAAAAAGCCTGCGGCTCCGGCAGCGTCCAGAAAGCCGGCGCCTTCCGCAGCTCCGAAAGCGCCGGAAGGAAAGGATGATTTTGAAGTGATAGATCTGGAAGATTTGTAGGAATCAGGATTACAGGAGACATATGTATATAGAGATTGATTTTAACAGTGACGAGGCAATTTATATGCAGCTTCGCAATCAGATTGTGCTGGGAATTGCCACCAATCAGTACCAGGAGGGAGAATCCCTTCCTTCGGTGCGCCAGCTTGCCGAGAGCATCGGAATTAACATGCATACCGTAAATAAAGCATATCATGTATTGCGGCAGGAAGGGTTTATCCGCCTGGACCGCAGAAACGGAGCTGTTATTTTTCTGGAAGAAGATAAGAGTCAGGCAATTTCAGAAATGAGAGAGACTTTTCAGGTGATACTGGCGAAAGCAGTCTGCAAAAATATTTCCAGGAAAGAGATACATCAGTTGATAGATGAGATATTTGATGAATATGAATCGTAACAGGAGGAACTAATGCATAAAAAGTATACATCCCAGGCGGGAAAAGTTCTGGAGCTGGCTGCAAAGCTGTCCAGAAAGCTTCAGCACAATTATCTAGGCACGGAACATATTCTGGCAGGGCTGCTGCAGGAGAGAAGCGGAGTGGCAGCCAGAGTTCTGACGGAGAATCATCTGGAGGAAAAGAAGCTTCTGGAACTGATCGAGGAGTTGATTTCCCCGGGAGAGGGGACGGTTCTGTTGGATGCAGACGGATATTCCCCCAGAACCCAGAGAGTTCTGGAAACTGCGGAAAAAGAAGCGGAGCATTTCAGCAGCGATGAAATCGGCACGGAACATCTCTTGCTTGCCATTATGAAAGAAAATGAGTCTGCGGCGGTGCGGCTCTTAAATACCATGAGCGTAAATCTGCAGAAATTATATATTGATCTGTTGGTGGCTATGGGCGAAGAAGGCAGTTATTCCAGGGAAGAGCTGAAATCCGCGAGAGGAAGAAAACGAAATCTGGAAGCTACGCCGGTATTGGATCAGTACTCCAGAGATTTGACAAGGCTTGCCCTGGAGGGAAAACTGGACCCGGTAATCGGCCGGGAAGAGGAGATCCGCCGTGTGATTCAGATTTTAAGCAGGCGGGGAAAGAACAATCCCTGTCTGATCGGCGAGCCGGGAGTGGGGAAAACAGCCATTGCAGAAGGACTTGCACAGCAGATTTCCTTAGGGCTGGTTCCGGAATCTGTAGCCAGAAAACGGGTGATTACGCTGGATCTTTCCAGTATGATTGCCGGTTCTAAATACCGGGGAGAATTTGAAGAGCGTATCAAGAAAGTCATACGGGAAGTGATCGGAGCCGGCAATATTTTACTGTTTATGGATGAGCTTCACACAATGATCGGAGCCGGCGGCGCAGAGGGGGCAATGGATGCGTCCAATATTCTGAAACCTTACCTTGCCAGAGGTGAAATTCAGATGATAGGAGCCACCACTGTAGAAGAATACCGGAAATATATCGAAAGAGATGCGGCGCTGGAGCGGAGATTTCAGCCGGTTATGGTAGAAGAGCCTTCAGCGGAGGATGCGGTGGAGATATTAAAGGGGCTCCGCAGATTTTACGAAAAGCATCATCAGGTGGTGATTACCGACGAAGGATTAGAAGCGGCAGTCCGGCTTGCGGATCGGTATATTTCGGATCGTTTTCTGCCGGATAAGGCCATTGACCTGATGGATGAGGCGGCGGCAAAAGTGCGTTTGGAAGGGGTAAAAACCTCCACCAATTTACAGGATATCCGAATTGAAATCAACCGTGTAACCGATGAGATGGAAGAAGCTATCCAGAAAATGGAAATCAAAACAGCCTCAGAGCTGCGGAAAGAAAAAGAAGCTCTCCAGGCGGAATATGATAAAATTCAGAAAAAAGCCAGAAAATCCATGAAACGCAGAAAAGCAGAAGTAGGGGAGAATGAGATTGCAGAGGTGGTGGCTCAGTGGACAAAGATTCCGGTTAAAAAGCTTGCCGAAGAAGAATCCGCCAAACTGCGGAAGCTGGAAGCTGTCCTTCACAAACGCGTCATTGGCCAGGAAGAAGCGGTGTCAGCGGTGGCAAAGGCGGTGCGAAGAGGCAGGGTGGGTCTGAAAGATCCCAACCGCCCCATTGGATCATTTCTGTTTCTGGGGCCTACCGGCGTAGGAAAAACAGAAATCTCCAAAGCTCTGGCTGAGGCCGTATTCGGCACAGAGGAGTCCATGATACGGGTGGATATGTCCGAATACATGGAAAAACACAGTGTTTCAAAAATGATTGGTTCGCCGCCCGGGTACGTAGGTTATGACGAAGGCGGACAGTTAAGCGAGAAGGTAAGGAGAAATCCTTATTCCGTGATTTTGTTTGACGAGATTGAAAAGGCCCACCCGGATGTATTTAATATTTTACTGCAGGTGTTGGATGACGGGCATATCACAGACGCCCAGGGACGGAAAATCAATTTTAAAAATACCATTATTATCATGACTTCCAATGCAGGCGCCCAGTCCATCATTGAGCCGAAGGCTCTGGGGTTTGCTTCCGTAGAGGATGCAAAGCACAATTACGATCGGATGAAGGACAGTGTCATGGAAGAGGTAAGAAGAATTTTCAAACCGGAATTTTTAAACCGGATTGATGAAACAATTGTTTTCCATGCACTGACAAAAGAAGATATGAAAAAGATTGTGACCCTTATGACCAAAACACTGGTGGATCGCTGCAAAAAGCAGATGGGAATTGAACTTCGCATTACCGGAACTGTAAAAGGTTATATTGTGGATACCGCATACGAACCGAAATACGGCGCGCGGCCCCTGCGCAGAATGATTCAGAACAAGATTGAAGACAGTCTGGCAGAGGAAATTTTATCCGGCCGCATTAAGCAGGGAGATTTTGTGGAAGCAGCCATGCATAAAAAAGAGGTTTCCTTTACCGTAAAAAAAGAAAAATAAAAGGAAATATTACTGGTAAAACAGCAGGATTTATTATATAATTAATACTGACTCCATCCAACCGGATGGGGTACTGGAAATACGGACAAGATTTCAACAGGAGGATAAAAGAATGGCTGTAGTAGAGGAATTGATTCGTACAGAGAACAATGAGACCTTAAGTTTTGGGAATTACAAGCTGGCCGCAAAGTCCAAGCTGGACAATTATGAATTTGGCGGTGATTTATATAAGGTAAAGACCTTCAAGGAGATTACCAAGCTGGAACGGAATGGAATGTTTGTATATGAATCTGTGCCTGGAACTGCCGTAAGCGGGCTTCATGTGACAGACAGCGGCATTGAGTTTCAGGTTGAGGGGCCGGAGGACGCACAGATTACACTGGAGCTGGAAGAGCAGGCAGAGTATCAGGTAACCGTGGGCGGAGTGAATGCCGGGAATATGAAGACCAACCTGGGCGGAAAGCTGAGTCTCAGCGTAGAACTCAGCGAGAACGCTCCCGTTTCTGTTCAGATTACAAAAGCTTAGATAATATTTATGGCAAAAGGGAAAAAAGTTACGGTATATTTCTGCCAGTCCTGCGGGTATGAATCCTCCAAATGGATGGGCCAGTGCCCGGGCTGCCGGGAATGGAATACCTTTGTGGAGGAAGCTGTAGAGAAAAAAGCTGCGGGAAAGCTCAAGCCTGTTTCCGGAGGAACTGAGGAGTTAAAGCCTTCCAAAATTTCTGAAATAGATATGCAGTCCAAAGAGCGTATGGAAACAGGCTTTACAGAACTGGATCGGGTGCTGGGAGGCGGAATTGTCCCCGGCTCGCTGGTACTGGTAGGCGGTGATCCCGGCATCGGGAAATCTACGCTGCTGCTGCAGGTATGCCGGAATCTGGCCGAGACAATGGAGGTATTGTATATTTCCGGAGAGGAATCTCTGCAGCAGATCAAAATGCGGGCGCAGCGGATCGGGCGATTTTCCGATGGCCTGCAGTTGTTTTGCGAAACAGGGATGGAACGGATTGAACAGGTGGTGGAACGGCAGAAGCCAAAGGTTGTTATCATTGATTCCATTCAGACCATATACAGTGATGAAGTGGCAAGTGCGCCGGGAAGCGTTTCCCAGGTGCGGGAAACCACCGGGCATCTTCTTAAGATTGCCAAAGGAACAGGAACCACCATTTTTATTGTGGGCCATGTGACCAAGGAAGGGGTAGTGGCAGGTCCCAGGGTACTGGAGCATATGGTGGATACAGTTCTTTATTTTGAAGGGGACCGCCATGCTTCATACCGGGTGCTGCGGGGCGTGAAAAACCGTTTCGGCTCCACCAATGAAATCGGCGTTTTTGAGATGCGGGAAGAGGGCCTGGCAGAAGTGATGAATCCTTCCGAGTTTATGCTGAACGGAAAGCCCAAAGGCGCTTCCGGCTCTGTGGTTGCCTGTACCATGGAAGGCACCAGGCCCATATTGGCGGAGATTCAGGCGCTGGTCTGCCGCAGTAATTTTGGGATACCCAGAAGAACGGCGGCAGGAACCGATTTGAACCGTGTCAATCTCTTAATGGCAGTGTTGGAAAAGCGGGCGGGACTGTCCTTATCGGCCTGTGATGCTTATGTTAATATTGCAGGCGGGATCAGAATGAACGAACCGGCGATGGATTTAGGAATTGTTATGGCCCTTGCCTCCAGTTTCCGGGACATTGCGGTGGACGAGAAAACCATCTGTTTCGGGGAAGTAGGATTAAGCGGAGAAGTCCGGGCAGTCAGTATGGCTCAGCAGCGGGTGACAGAAGCCGGAAAACTTGGATTTGAAACGTGTATTCTGCCCAAAGTTTCCATTCCTGGCCTGACAGACGCCAAAGGCGTTAAGATTGTGGGAGTGGGAAATATCCGGGAAGCCATCGGGCAGATTATGTAAAAGAAAAGTTCAGGAACTGTTGGAAGAGAAAGAGAAGTCCAACAGTTCCTGAATTTTTTGTCTTAAGCGCTGATTCTTCACAGCGCTGCTTAAAGTCAGTATAGTTATTACTATTACTCCGGCGGTTAAAATTCGTCGATATTTAACCGCCGGAGTAATAACATGTTTAAAATATATCCAACAGAATATTACCGCCGCCCATATAAAATCCGAATGGAATTCAAAACGCACAGCATGGCAACGCCGCTGTCTGCAAATACTGCCATCCACATGGAAGCGTGGCCGGCCAGTCCCAGAATCATAACAAGGGCTTTCACAGCCAGGGCAAAAACAACATTCTGCCATGCAATCCGGTTGGTGGACTTTGCAATGGAAATAGAAGCGGGAACCGCATGCATGTTAGAAGTCATGAACACCACGTCTGCCGCTTCAATGGCGGCGTCCGCACCGCTTCCCATAGCTGCCCCCACATCTGCGCCGGCCAGAACGGGAGCGTCGTTGATGCCGTCTCCCACAAACATGACGGCGCCGTTGTTTTTGCGTATTTCCCGAAGCTTTGTCAGCTTATCTTCCGGCAGCAGTTTGGCATGCACCTGCTGGATGCCGGTTTCTGAGGCAACAGCTCTGGCGCTTTCCAATCTGTCTCCGGTCAGCATGGCAGTTGTGATATGAAGCTGTTTTAAACGGCCCACAGCCTCGGCGGCCTCCGGTTTCACAGTGTCTGCAATCAGCAGGCATCCTGCCAGACGGCCGTTTTGGGCAAGCAGAACTTCGGTGCCATAGCTGTTCTGGCTGAATCCGGACAAATCAATCTGGAATTTTTCCATTAACTTTCGGTTTCCGGCCAGTGTTTCGCCGGAGGACAGTATAGCCTGGATTCCATGTCCCGCAATTTCTTTTAAAGAAGCCGCTTCTTCCAGAGTAAGGTTTTTCTCCCGGGCGGCAGTGGTGATGCTGATGCCGATAGGGTGCGTGGAATGCTGTTCCAGACAGGCGCAGAGCGTAAGAACTTCTTCTTCTGTATAATTCTGAAAAGGTATGATTTTCTGCAGCGCAAAGTTTCCCTCAGTAACAGTGCCGGTTTTGTCCATCACAACAGTGGAAATGCGGTTCAGAGCCTCGATGGAAACTCCTCCCTTGAACAGAATGCCTTTCTTTGAGCCGGCGCCGATTCCGGAAAAAAACGCAAGGGGTACGCTTAATACCAGTGCGCAGGGGCAGCTGATAACAAGAAATGTCAGCGCCGTATAAATCCAGTGATTCCAGTTCCCGGTTATCAGGGAAGGAATGATGGCAGTGGCAAGCGCGGCAGCCACCACAAAAGGCGTGTATATCCTGGAAAATCTGGTAATAAACCGATCGATTTTGGGCTTGCTTGCAGCGGCATTTTCCACAGAATCCAGAATGCGGGTTACCATGGAATGTTCTAAGGTCTGTTCCACACGGATTTTCAGCTGACCGGAGGTGTTGATGCATCCGGAGGTGACAGCATCTCCTATGGAGGCTTTGACCGGAACAGGTTCGCCGGTGATGGGTGACGTATCCAGACGGCTTTCTCCGTCAATTACAGTGCCATCCAGCGGAATCCGGTCACCGGGGCGGACAAGCAGGACATCCTGCGGTTTTGCCTCTTCTGCGGGAATTTCTTTTGTTCCGGTTTCCGTTACAAGGGTAACCACTTCCGGCCGCAGGTCTACTGCCTCCATAATCTGGGAACGGCTGCGGGAGACAGCAGCCTCTTCAAAATATTCCCCGATCCGGTAAAACAGCATAACGCCCACAGCTTCCGGAAAGTTTCCGATGGCGAATGCGCCGATAGTCGCAAGGCTCATCAGGAAATTTTCATCAAAAATCTGGCCTTTACATAAATTTTTGAGAGCTGTCAGAACAATCTGGCCGCCGAGAATCAGGTAGGAAATCACATAAATGACAGAGGTCAGAAGAGAGCCTCCTCCATGTAGATGTTCCAGAATTTCTCCGGCAGCAAAAAGAAGGGCTCCTGTTATAATGAAAGCAAGCTCCAGCTGCTGTTCTGAAAACTGGTGTTTGCCTGCCGCTTCTGCTTTTGAATTCTGAAGAGCTTTTTTTCCTTTCTCAGAAGCCTGCTGCCTGCGCACCACGACTTCCGGTTCAATGGAAGCGCAGATTTCCTGGAATTGTCTGAGCAAAGATTCTTCTTTGCCTGCCGCTTCCGGTTTGATGAATACTCGAAGCTGTTTGGTGGCAAAAGTAAGAACCGCAGCATTGATCTCGGGAAGCTCATTGATACGGCGTTCCATTTTGGCAGCACAGTTGGCGCAGCCTAAATTGTCCACCAGGCAGGTGAACTGGATGCCGCTGACTGTGCCGGAGTCCAATTGATGCTGGTGATTCTCCGTATGCTGCTGTTCATCATGTTGATGCCCGCAGGAACAATGTTCGTGGTGTTCATGTGGATGCTCATGCTGATGTTGATGCCCGCAGGAACAATGTTCGGAGTGTTCATGTGGATGCTCATGCCCGCAGGAACAATGTTCGGAGTGTTCATGTGGATGCTCATGCCCGCAGGAACAATGTTCGGAGTGTTCATGTGGCTGCTCATGTCCGCAGGAGCAGCCTTCATTATAATGGTTATGGTTTGTATTATCCTTCATGGATGCATTCCTCCTGAATAAATTATTATGGTCAACGGGAAATTGTATATACATGAATAATTGTTCATATGTATATTAAATCATATTATCTCAAGTTTGTCAATATAGTTCCGGTTTTTATTCTAAATGGAAGAAGTCTGTGCTTTAAATTAAGGAAAGAAGGCCGGTTTAAAAATAAAGGTGAATTGAAAAAGTAAATTCCACTTTGTAAGATTAAATTCCGCTTTGAAAAAGTAAATTCAATAGGAATACAGAAAAAAAGAGATTTCATATAGAA
>NZ_JBQIOP010000014.1:0-84463 GCF_056822245.1 Petralouisia sp.
CAATCTATCAAAAATCGCATGTGAATTATAGTGAATTACTCCAACTCGCAAAGGGCTGGGGTAATTTTGTATCTGACCGCATTAATATTTGGCGCTTACCTCAGTTATTTCATCTTTTTAATTCTTTTTTGATATTTTACTTTTGCCATTTCATATGATTCCTCTATATATTTCATAAACTCATCAAAAATCTTTTCTGTTGGATTCAAAACGCAAATCCAGCCCATCCATGCATATACTGGATGAGGAATGATTGCATTCTCAACTGTAAAATCATATGACATATCTACTATGCCACCAGCCTCTGGTCTTGCTGGTATGTATCCATATATTTTTTTAAATCTTTCTTTACTGATTCCAGTATTTATTCTATATATACCTTCCCTATTTAACTTCGATCCCTTATCATTATCTCCATCCTTTTGCTTAACAGTCATTACATATACCCCTCTTTTCAATTTTCCCTCAGGATTGTAAAATATCCCTCGTTCTCCCCAAGCATCTACTATAACTGTTCCAGGAAATCTTTCATAGCAAATCTCAATTATATCTTTTATCTCCATAATTTTCATGTTTCTCACTTCCTTTCAATAAATTTCTTAATGTATTCTGTGAGAGTAATAATATCACTTATTTTTGTATCATAATTGCTAATTGCAATTCTAATATACGTTTCATTGTTTAATTGAGCCAATGTCATATATGCAATATTTTTACTAATTGCATTTGATATTAACTCTTCACTTCTATAAGCCAAATTATTTGGTAATGAAAATGCTATTATCGGCAAATCACTTCCTCTAATTACAATGCACCCTATTTTTTGCAACTCTTCCTGCAAAATATCTGCAATGGAGCAAAGTTTTGTTAATTGTCTTCTATATCCCTCCTTTCCCATATGACAAAATGCCATGTATATACCTAGTGTTCTCCAAGATCTAGTACATGTAAAACTCATTTGAAAATTATCAACTTCCTCTGCATTTTTCCAATAATCAGCCTCTGTGCTGTACAATTCATAAAGTAACTCTGCATTTTTTACCAATAAACAACTAACCCCATAAGAAACAAACAACCATTTACTTGGATCTATGGCAACACTATCTCCAAGATCTAAAGCTCCATTCTTTTCAACAAATTTCCCTTCACCACCAAATACCCCGCCTGATGCAGCATCAATGTGAAACCACATGTTATACTTTTTAGATATACTGTTTATTTGCCATATTTTATCAATAGCACCAACAGAAGTTGAGCCATATGTACCTACCACCACTGCTGGATAATATCCCTGCTCACAATCGTTTTCTACCATGCTATACAATGATTCAATATCCATGCATTGCTCATCATTCATTGGTACAATACAAATATTCTGTTCTGTTGCCCCCAAAATATTTAATGCTCTAAATATTGAAAGGTGAGCATTCTCACACACATAATACCTTAGATTTACTAAACTCTGACCTCTCTTTTGTGCTTGCTCTCTTCCTAAATGCAATCCTGTTAAATTTGACATCGAACCTCCACTAGTTATTATTCCTGGCGGAACATTCTTCTTTTTATACCTAATACCTGCAAACTGGGCTATCCAGTTTACTACTATATCTTCAACCTTTGCTGCCAATGGTCCTGCTCGTCTAGCCCCAGGACACTGATTACCCAATAGTGCTAACCAATCTCCTATAATGGATATTGGCAACGGTCTAGGAGTAATATAACCAAAGTACTTAGGAGATAAGACATTGCATTCATAAGTCATCAGTAATCCCAATATCTCTTTTTCGATTTCTGCAACACTTAATGGGGTTTCTGGTAGTTCGCTCCTTAAAATGTTATTTAAAAGATTATCATTTTCAAAAAGAGGTCTACTTTCTGCTTTCTCATAGACTCGTTCCAATAATTCAGGAATGCGTTTTATTAATCCTGATTCAAATACATCTTGTTCAAAATTATTCATTGTCATCATCCTTTTTCAATTGTAGCATAAGTAATTTAGGTCTCAAAACCAGAGCATTGTCCTCTTCAATTGAACACCCTTCTGCAATTTTAAACTGATATTTGCTTAGGACCGCTTTCAACAATGCATTTCTCTCCAAGACAGACATTTTTTCTCCCATACATTTCATCATACCTCCTCCATAAGGAAAGTATTTATATGACTTATCTTCTATATACTTTTTAATTTCCACTCTTTCTGGTCTAAAAGCAAGTGCTTTTTGCCAGTATCTTTCATCTCTATGAACCACATATGGACATATCAACACTTCCGAGTCTTTAGGAAGATAGTATTCTCCTACCTGTATCTCCGTTTTCATAGCCCTATCTATAAAGACCAATGGAGGATGCAAACGTACTGTCTCATCATAACATTGCTTTATCGTTCCTTCATCAGTATCTACTTTAAAATCCTCCTGCAACACCTGATTTCTGATTTTTTTCTGCCATTCGGGGTTTTCCGCTAAATCTACAAATAACCATGATAGTGCACCTGATATTGTTTCAAATCCAGCCATAAATAAGCCTTTTATATTTTTTACAATAATGTCTTCATTGACTGAATTTTCCAGCATATGACTCAGTATTCCATTCTTATACTCAATTCCTCCATCATTCCACTCACGTATAAGTTTGTAAAAAATATCTTCGATTCTCTGACATGCCTCTCCCATTCTTTCTATATCCGATTCATTTACATTTTCTCCCATTGTTTTTGTAAAACATTCCAAAGCAGTATTCCAGTTTGTATAAATTTCTTTCATTTTTTCTTTGCTTATAGCATAACCAAAAATCATTTCTGAAAGCACGCTTATACAATAAAACGTTATCATCTGACGTCCATCTACAATCTTCCCGTCTACATAATTGTTATTCCATTCCTCTATTGCCATCTCAGCCAATTCTTCTACTCTTTTCCCTGTTACTAAAGGCTTATAAAAAAATGGTGCCAGCATCATTCTCTTTTCTCTCCATTCATCTCCTTCACTTAAAATTAAGCTTCCCCCTGCAATCGGATCAAATAGATTAGAAAAGCTGGTTCTTCCAACATTCTTTTCCTCAATAATTTGCTTAATATATTCTGGTTCAAACGGAAAAACATATAAAGTACTTCCCATTTCTACCTCTACAATATCCTTGAACTCTTCATGAATCTTTAAAACAAACCCCATTGGATCTTTTTCAAAGCACTTTAATTCTTCTTCTGTACATACTTTTCTGGGTATTTTCATACATTCATCCCCCCTATTTTTTCTCAATATCTATTTTAATCATTTCCTGCAGTTTATAATGTTGCTCCTTATTTGCCATTATGGATTCTCCACTTATATAATAGTAGCAGAGATGTGGTTGAGCAGAAAAAGGTGGAGAAACCACTAAATCGCCTATATTCACTAACTGTTTAAAGTGTCTCAGTCCTTCAATTTGCTCTAGACCTTCAAGACCTTCTATCCGATTGATTTTTCCAGATTCCTCAAATACAATTCCTCCATATATTATTGAAACATTGTTTTTCTTTTCTACTTTTCCACATATACCTTTTAAGAAAATATCCGCCATTTGTGTTATAACATTTACTCCAGTAATCTCTTCAATTGCTTGTATTGTATATGCCCCACCTGGTCGCAACCCCATATCTAACAAACACGGTACAGTATCTTTCATTCGAAATTCTACATGTACTACCCCAACTCTAATATCTAATGCCTCACATGCTTTTATCGCATTTTGGATAATGTGTGTCTCTACCTCTTCTGCTAAATCAGATGGATAATATGACATTGTTTCTGGAAAAAATGGACCTTTTGTATCAGCCTTTTGAAAAATTCCAAGCGTATACTTTTCCTTTCCGCATATCATAACATCTACATTCACTTCTGCTCCACTGCAATATTCTTGAGCAATAACCTTGACATCATCTTTTCCATAACAAAATCTATTTCGATCTATAGATTGAGTTATATCTTCACACTCTATATATCCAAACAACTTTTTTACATTTTTATTATATTCCTCTTCCGTTTTTATTAGCATTACTGCTTGGCTATTCATAGAGTCTACAATCTTTAATATAAAATTTTCTCCTATTATATTGGAAATATAAGAGTATGGTGTAAACGTATAAACCGGAACAGAATTTGGAACGGGCACACCATACAATTGCATTACTTGTTTAAGATAATATTTATTCCTACTTGCCAATGCGGTAGGAATTGAATAAAAATTCAAATTTGCTTTTGTGGAAACCATTGCAGACAGAAGAATTCCCCCTTCATATAAAGGTAAAAACATTTTAATATCATAAGTCTTTACGACTTCAAAAATAATATTTACACATTCATCTGTTTCTGACAATTCCACCTCATGAATATACACATTCCTCTCGTTATCTGTCTTAATCCCGCATCCATTAGGTACAAACAAATGTATTTCATATTCATTTAACGCTTGTAAAATTTCTTTTCCTGGATACGCATGAATAATTCCAATAGCCTTCATTTTAAAATCTCCCTGTGCGTAGATTATCAATAGTTGATATCTCTTCATCCAATCCTACTGCCGTTTTATTTTGTCTATATGACATTAAATCAATAATCATTTCATCAACAAAAACTTTACCTCGATTTGTTATATCATAGTTTTCAGCTTTTTCAATTAACCAACCACGCTTTTCCCAAACTAAAATATTATTTTTAATTGTATCTTCACTATCCTCAATAATATTTTTCCTAATCTCAAAATATTTAGGTGAAAAAACTCTTTTTCTTTCTGTCTCGTTTACTCTACTACTTATCTTATCAATTGGAAGAATCCCAAGAGAAACCTGCTTTATGTATTCATCCGTTGTTGCAATATTCATATAGCTTTTTCCACCCAAATACCCTCTGGCAGATGCCCCTATTCCTACCATATAAGCGGGTATATCAGATGTGACATTGCCCCATAATAAGCGTTCATACTGAGATAAACCCACTTTCGAGTAGACTTGATCACAAACATTTTTAAAACCAACTTTCTCAAGTTCTCTTATAATTGTTTTGATAAACTGTGGCTTTAATTTATTAGCTTTCTGTATCCAAATTCCCTTATACTGTTTAGGTAAAGCATATGGGTGTAAGCGATAGTAGTCTATACTATCTACTGGAATCTGATTCAATTTCTGAATGTCTACTAAAAGATGCTCTGCATCCTGATTAGGCAATCCATACATCATATCCGCATTTAATTCATTAAATTTCCATTTTGCTACCTTTTTTATCATTGAAATAGCCTCTTCTGTGTCATACTTCATATTAAACAATTTTCTCAATTTATTATCAAAAGTTTGAAGTCCAAAGCTAATTCTTTTCACACCTATCTGCCTATAAACATTTAACCTCTCATTACTTGCTAAGGTTCTTAGTTCTCCTTCCACTGATATTTCTGCATCATCTGCAAATCCAAATATCTCTTTTAATTTATTATGCAAATAATAAAAATCACTTCCACTTATTATAGAGGGAGAACCTCCTCCATAATATACCGCTCTAAAATTAACTCTTCTCACATATGGTGCAATCATTTCTGCCTCTTTAACTAATGCATCAATATAGTTCGCTATATTTTGTGATAATGAAATAACTTTGGTATTGAACGGACAAAACAGGCAATGACTAATACAATATGGGATATGTATATATAATATTGATTCATTCTCTGCACTTATTTCCAACGACTGTAAATAGATAGGGGATTCTTTATTTTTGATTTTCTCTTTATCCAATAACGGGTAAAAGTATATAGTTACAGGTAAATCATCCTTTACACTCATTATCATTCCTTCTTTCCGATTATAGCATGTTTCTCACCAGCTGATTTGATTAAGTGCACATTTGAAAAACCGCATTCTTCCAATAGTGCTTTGTATTCATCATATGTTCTATGTTTACCTCCAGTTTCAACCATCATGCAAATATCCATCATTGCTGTACTGAATGGCTCTAATTTGTTTTCATTAAAAAGTTTTTCTAAAATGATAATATTAGCACCCTTAGGCGATACATCATAAATCTTTCTAATCAACTCTCTACAGACGTCATCAGTCCAATCAGACAAGATATATCCCAAAGCATAAGCATCAACCACTGGCAATTCATCTTTGAAAAAATTTCCTTCTACAAATGCCAACTTAGTAGTCAATTGATACATTTCTATTTTTTCATTCACATAAAATTCAATATCATGTAGATCGAATACCACTGCCTCTTCTACTTTTTCTTCTAATATACTAACAATTGAAAACACCCCTGTTCCGCCACCAATATCAGCAAGTTTCTTATACTTTGGAAATTCCTTGTTTTGAATTATTGTACGAGCCTCCGAATATCCCAATCCCCACATTGCATCTAAGAATTTTCTAATGCTTTCTCTATCTCTATATAAGGTGCTAAAAATCTGGTTTCTTGATGTCATTCCACAGATAATTCCTTCTAAGTCTTTAAGTTGATCTCTCGTTTGAGTATCCATATGATTTATAAATGCTCCAACATATTGTTCAGAAATAGAATCATAAAATTTCTTGTCCTGCTCATCTACACTATACTGCCCCTCCTCATTATATTTCAATAATCCTCCTGAAACACTTGCATTTAAAAAACGATAAAGTCTTTCGGTTTCAAAACTGTGAAATTTTTTTTGAATTTCTTTCCATTGATATCCTGTTTCTGCACGTGATAGGTATTCAAAAATTCCTGTATGTAATCCTACTTCAAGCAACCTAAACATTACTTCCCCATATAATGCTTGATTAATTTTATCATTCACATAGTCACCCCCTCCTATATTATTAAACTATCCCGCAATTTTTTTATAATCTTCATATTGACATCTGATTTATCAAACTGATTAAACAAATTTTCCTCTAAGACTATTTCCTTATATTCATCTGTTGTTTTGATTCTAATGACCGGATGAAGATGAAGACTCTTTTCTGGTATTCCAGGTTCTCTTTCTATCTCAAGCGGTTTGTCCATATATTGTTTAATGTCTCCATACTCCAATGTAATTAGCAGGTGAATGTTCTGTATATCTTCCATGTCCTTAAAAGCTATTAATGACAGATAACCGCATTCATATATTTTTTTGTTTACAACTATATGTCTACCTAAAAATCCCGGTTGCAAATAAATTCCAGAATTGTTATTTAATATCTCAAATATACAAGAAATAAAATCCTGCCTGTCAATTTCTTTGTTCAAACTCATCCCTGTCAATTTTGCAAACATTTTTTCTGCCAACATAATAGAATTATATCTAAATCCATGTATGAATCCACTTGATGAATATTGCTTATAATCTAGACCATGAGTTATTGCCCCAGCGAAATAAAGGTTTTCAATATTTTGTGCCATAAATTCTCCATCAATACCAGGCCATCTCTCATTTATTTTACTTATACTCGGAAATATATCTGGTATATTTGGTTCAAAACCAGTTGCACAAATCACCTCATCTACTCTAATTTCTTCCACTTCACCTTTTGCATGAGTATAAGCTACCGTAACAACAAGCTTATCTCCATCTTTTTTAATTCCAACAATATTACAATCTAACATCGCTGATAAACTTTTCAACTGATAGTTTTCAATTGGAACTGAATTAACGATTCTTGGACTTCCCACATAATGTGTCTGGTAGGCAAAATGGATGGAACTAGGACTTGCACAAATAATCATATTCGCTTCATTCATAATATCTCCAGCACACTCTAAAGCACTATTTCCTTTTCCAATAATAAATACTGATTTATCACGATAATATGACCGATGCTTCATCCTATTGTAAGGAGTCACTAATTCGTATCCCTTAATATCTGGCTTTTTCAATCGAAATCCAGTTGAAATTACCACATATTTAGTATAATATACTTGTTTATCAGTTGACACCTCAAAATGGTTCTCTGCTTTACTGACTGTCAATACCTTCTCATTAAAGCTTATAGGCATATTAAACTTATCCACAATATCTTCCAACATTCTTGGAATTATTGAACTTTCCGGATAAAAATCTGTCGTATAATTTCTCATTTGAATATCATAATCTTCCATCAATATACTGTTCCAATCAAACCGGTTACTAAAATCACTTTTATTTGATTTTCCTGTATATAATTTATTGTTACTGATTAACCGTTTATGTATTGGATACGTATTAAAAAACGATCCCGGATTTGAATTCTGCTCAATAATAAGATATTCTATTTTCTTATTAAATTGTTTTGATAATTCTTCGATTCGCACTGCTAATTGTACTGACGCTGGACCACACCCAACAATAATCACATCATACATATTCATTCTCCTTCACTCTATTTATAATTTTTTTTGCATTAAAATACAAAATATTACCAACTACTTCATCAGAAGCATTCATCTGTCTGAAACTATCAATATATTTTTTCAAAGAGTGTACTCCTCCTGGCATATCACTTGCAAAAAGAATTTTATCTGCTACCTCCTCCAATTTTGGATACATATCATTTAATGTATCTATAGAAATAAATCCCGTGTCAACATATAAACGTTGGTACTCTTTCATCATGGCAAAAGAATCGTTTGAATATTTTTTCTTTCCCCCATGGCATAAAACTATCGACAATTCTGGAAACTTTTCTGCAAGTATTCTGTATTCCGCTGGATTTTGCCACATTGATACACTATCTACTTGAGCTGACTCTCCTGTATGGAACATTAAAATATGTTTATTTTTCTCCATCTCTTCATACATTTCCATCAGTTCATCACTAAACGGATTAAAGTTATGATCACTAGGATACAATTTATATCCAACAATTCCTTTTTTCACATCTTTCCGATATTTTTCTAGTACTGTTTCTGACACATTATTAGGATTTAGGCAGCCCAAACATACAAACATATCTCTGTATTGTTGTGGTGCCTGAGCTTTAAAATTACATACAAATTTTGATGTTATATGAAAATTTGTAGCTGGACCATCTTCTCCAAGCAATACTGCCATTTCAATATTTGCTTTTTGAAGATATTTTGCCAATATCTCCGGATTAGAAAAAACTTCTTTGACATTAAAATCTCTATTATCGTTTTTGATCATAAGAAGATTTTGAATATCCTCTCTTAACTGTGAAAAGTTTCCTACATGAACATGAAAATCTATTACTTTTCCTTTATACATTGTATCCATCCTTTCTTTGTCTACTATGCCACCTACACCAAATGGCATGATCATCCACCATGCCAACAGCTTGCATAAATGCGTAACATATAGTTATTCCTACATACTTAAATCCCTTCTTTCTCAATTCTTTACTCATTATTCTAGCATTTTCATTTTCTACTGGCATGTCAATAACACCATTACATGAGTGTATAATTGGTTTATAATCCACAAATCTCCATATATATTTATCAAAACTGCCATATTCTTTTTGAACTTCAAGAAAGGATCTTGCATTTATTGGCAATGCTTTAAGTTTTAACCTGTTTCTAATAACTCCTGGATTATTTAATAATTCATCTAGTTTATTGTCATCATAATTCATAATTATAGAGGCATTAAAGTTATCAAATGCTCTTCTCATGGATTCCCTTCTTTTTAGAATTGTATCCCAACTTAATCCTGCCTGCATTCCTTCTAAGATAAGCATCTCAAATAATTTTTGATCATCGTGCTGCGGAATTCCCCATTCTGAATCATGGTATACCTTACTGATTTCTGATTGTACCCAATCACATCGTTCCTTCATTCTTTTCACTCCCAAGATTAAAAATCTTTTTCACCTCTACTCGCTCTAAAATTCCTTTTACAATTTGCTTAGATATTGTATTGTCAATATATGGCAAACTTTGTATAATATTCTGGTAACTAAAATTTTCTATTTTTTTTAATTGATTATCCTTTATCTCTAAACATTCATATATTTTTTTCTCATGATCGGCATAAAATTTCATAGTGGTTGGATCTACCCAGCCTGCTTCTATAAAACCTTTTGTTTTCTTTATACAGCGACATGGATTTTTAGGATTTACCAATCCACATTTATCATTCATAAATTGGTATAAATCATTTCTTGCTCTAGAAAGACGCTTCCGATATGTTGCTGGTGCTATTGAAAGTATTTCTGAACTTATTTCACCTGGTACTTCAAATAATTCTCCAAGAATATATACTATGCGCTGTTCCCTTGAAAGGCATAATAGCATACCTGCCAAACACCCTAATCTCGCTTCTTCATATAAAATTTGTTTTTCAGGTTGAGAATATCCATGTAACTCACCAATGCGAATATTATCTAGCTCGTGTTCAAATAATTCCTTTTCTTTATAGCGCTCTTCAAGCCACTTTTTTTTCATATTTAAAACATGATTTACTGTTATTTTTCCTACCCATGTTTTAAAACTGCTTTTTCCTTTGAAAGTTTCTAACTTAGTTATTATTTTTATAAGTATCTCTTGTGTAATATCTTCTGCGTCATAAGGTGACAAAACCATTCTAAAGGCTATGTTATAGATAAAATTCTGATATTTTTTTATCAGTTCTTCCAATGCATATTCATTTCCTTCTAGTACCAGTTCTATCAATTTCAAATCCATCTTATTATTACTAAAATCACTATATGAATACTCCATAAATAATTTTCCTATCATTAATAAACTACTTCAAAATATTTTACTTTTATGCTGCTATGCTCAATATAGAAATTATACTTTCTTGCATATTCGCTCTGCATCATCTCCTTCTCTATCTCTTGACTCTTCTCCAAAGAATTCTATAATACTAAATCCCCTCAAACATCATTTTCTCCTTCGATACTAAATTATTTATTTTAATTTTATATTACATATATAGACAATTTTATAAGCAGTTTGTGACAAGATTTTACATTTTTTTATTTCATTTCTATAATTTTATAACCATTTTACAACTTTTTTACTAACAAAAAAGCATATTAACCGATACGAATTATGTTTATATGTATGACCGATTTGTAAGGAACGAATTTGGAAAAAGGAGAATTGAAACAATAAAGTATTCAGATGTGTTATATTTTTATTATTATTTGATAAATGATAAAGGATTACAGATTAACACACTTGAAACAATCCATACCGTTCTTCATCCTACATTTCAACTTGCAGTAAAGGATGACATTATCAGGAATAATCCGAGTGATGGTGTTATGGCTCAGCTCAAAAAGAAGATGGAGAAAAATCATGGTGTAAGACACGCACTTACATTGGAGCACCAGAGAGCCTTTATGGACTACACAGCTAAAAGTCTGGTATATTGCCATTGGGCACCATTTTTTACAGTGTTGCTGAGAACAATGTACAGAATTGGCGAAATAATCGGGTTGAGGTGGGAGGATATAGACTTTGAGAAAAGGATAATTAATATTAACCATAGCGTTACATACTATCCAAGACGAAATGATACTACAAAATGTGAGTTTGGAGTATCCCTCCCGAAAACAGCAGCAAGTATCCGCACCATTCCAATGATGGAAGCAGTATATGAAGCATTCCAAGAGGAACATAGCGAGCAGAAGGAAGAAGGATTTAATACAACGGTTATTGATGGAATGACAGGTTTTATTTTCAGCAACCGATTTGGAAACCTTCATAATTCGCAAGCTGTAAATAGGGCAAGAAAGTGATACAGGCGATTATGGGACATGCTAATATTGAAACAACGATGGACATATATGCCGAAGTCACTGATATGAAAAAGTAGGAAACAATAGAAAATTTATCACGCAATCTTGATGTATTTTAGGAAAGTTTGTTTCCGCACTGCTGCCGAAGCGGCAGTTTCATCTCAAATTTATCTCAATTCAATAGAATTTAATAATAAAAACTGCAGCAGAATTTCCGCCTCAACACGGGATTATCACTGCTGAAGCAGGAAGAACATTCCCTGAACCAGTATGTAGAGGAAGCGAAGGCCCGCTACGATGAAATAAAGTCATTCCGCCATGATATCAGAAACCACATCGCAGTGGTAAAAAATCTTCTACAGGGCAAAAAACTTGAGGAGGCAGTCAGATATATTGAGGATATGGACGGTATGGCGGAAAAAATGTCATTTCCCTGCAGCACCAATAACCCGGTAGTGGATATCTTGATAGAAAACAAACTTGGGATTGCAAAAAGCATGGGAATAGAGGTGGACTGTTCCCTCCTTCTGCCATACCCCTGCAGCTTTAAGGACATTGATATCTGCATTGTCCTGTCAAATGCTCTGGATAATGCCATCCAGGCATGTAAAAGTTTGGATGGCGGCATAGAAAAATAGATCCATGTGTCCGGACGTATCCAGGGGGATTTCCTTATGCTGGAAACCCAAAACAGCTTCCATGGGAAAGGCACGTTCAAAGTACTGCTGATTATTTCAGGGTACTCATAAAGTGAACACATGGTCAGGCAGCGTTTTATATCTTTATAATGGTATTAGAATCGTCAATCATCAGATATATCCTATTGACTGAATGATAAAGAGTCAATAGAGTATGGAACAGAAAGTAAACATAATGCGCCATATTTATATTCAGGGAAATCCGGGACCATATTGAAGATTATGCCGCAGACAGAGACATTTATACTGTAAATGGCCTCATTTTTCCATTGCCATATCCGTACTCCCGGTTAAGCCGGGACTGCACTGATATGACTCCTTTAATCTTCCTGTGGAACCTCGTCCTGGAACAGCTCGACACCTTCCGGATAGTTTTCCATCTCATCCTGCAGCCCCTCCAGATACTCTTCATCATCCAGAGGCGCTTTATTCTCATCTATATAAGGCAGAAATTCCACCGGCTCCAGGCCCTGATGAATCTGCTCCATAAAGGTTCTCCAGATGCTTCCCGGATAGCTTGCCCCGGACAGGCCCGGCAGCTCTCTTGGCATATCATAGCCCACCCACACACTGGTGGTAAAATAACTGGTATAACCCACGAACCACCCGTCTTTATTATCATTGGTAGTTCCGGTTTTTCCGGCGGAAGGCATGGTGCTGATGGCAAGGCCCCGTCCGGTTCCCTCCTGCATCACAGACACTAACATGTCTGTCATCATACGGGCGGCATTTTTCTTATAAACATCCACCTCTTCGTTTGCGGTTTCCAGAATTACATTATCTTCTGCGTCAGTAATCCTGGTAATGCAGGTAGGCTCCCGGTATTTCCCGTCGTGAACGATTGCCGCATAGCCGGAGGCCATTTCCACGGCGGACACCCCGTTGGTAAATCCCCCCAATGCACTGGTGGGCCGCTCATCTTTTGCGTCCAGCCTGGAAAATTTCATTTTTTTCAGATATTCCAGGCCTGCCTGGGGCGTCATTTCCTCAAGCAGGTTCCAGGCAACCGTATTTTTGGAAGCTTCCACTGCCCGGCGCAGCGTGATGTCCCCTTCGTAATAGCCGCTGGAATTGGAAGGCCCCTCCTCTGTTTTCACATCCTGCACAATGGTATCCGGCGTATATTTTCCCTCTAAGGCCGGCGCATAGACAATCAGGGGCTTGATGGCGCTGCCTGGCTGACGGTAACTCTGGTACGCCCGGTTTAAGGTATAGCCGGGCAGATTCTGGTTCCGTCCTCCCACGATAGCCTTTACATAGCCGGTATGATTGTCAATGCACACCGCAGAGCTCTGCAGCGTATAAATTCCTTCCTCATTCTGCTCTGTAAACTCTGCCAGATTGCTGTCCACAGCATCCTGCAGCATTTGCTGCATATCCAGATTAATGGAGGTATAAATCCGATACCCTTCCGTATAGAGGCTTTTCTGGCATTCTCCGTACAAGGCGTCATACTCTTCCTGATACTTCGCCTTTTCCTCTTCTGAAGCGAATTCCGTCTGAAACCGAAAGCCCTGCTGCTGCATCAAAGCCCGGATGGCGCAGTAGTAAGTATAAGTCTCCACATAATCATTTTTGGTTTTCTCAGGGCGGTTCAAAGTAATCGGCTCTGATTTCGCCTGTTCACAGGTAGTCTGGCTGATTTTCCCGTCCTCTAACATCTGATGCAGAATTCTGTCCCGCCGTTTGATGGTGTTGTCCATATTGGTAACTGGATCATACAGACTTGGGTTATTGGGAATGGCGCACAAAAATGCAATCTGGGACAGAGACAGGTCTTTGGCGTCCTGGTTGAAATACCCTTTGCCCGCCGCCTGAATTCCATAATATCCATTGCCGAAGTACACATTGTTCAGATAAAACTCCATGATTTTATCTTTGCTGTAAACTTTTTCCAGACCGGTGGCAATAAACATTTCTTCTATTTTGCGTTCCCAGGTACGCTCCTGGGTCAGAAAGATCAGCTTGGCAAGCTGCTGGGTAATGGTGCTTCCCCCCTGGGTCACCTCTCCGTTTTCCACCATGGCCTTGGCGGCGCGCATGATTGCCTTGATGTCAATTCCGTTATGGCGGTAAAATTTCTTGTCCTCAATACTGATCATAGCCGCCACAGCATAAGCCGGAATATCTTCATATTCCAGATAATATACATCCTTCTCCCCTTTAAGGGTGGAAATCAGCCTGCCGTCCGCATCATACACAAGACTGGTCTGGACGGAGCGGAACGTAGCTTCACTGGATTTTTGAACCAGCATTCTGGCTTCCTGCTGCAGCGCGCTTACCTTCTGGGCGTAACCGCCGTAATAGTACCATCCTACCGCGGCGCCCACCACTAACAGCAGCAAAAACTGAAGTTTTGCAAAAAACCAGAATACCCGGTATTTTTTCTTCTTTTTCTTCTTTTTTTTACTCATAAACTGTCCTGATTTATGTCTTTTCTTTCTTTTTTCTTATCAGAGCTTTGAAGGTCTTTCTTATCTGCTCAGCATAATTTTACCGAAGGGAATTCCCTGGCTTTCCAGAATATCAATTTCCCGTTTCTGGCAGGTGAACAGGAAGATCTGCTGTTTCTGCCTGCCCAGCCATTGAAGGGTTCCCTGGAGACGCTTTTCGTCAAAGGCTGCAAATACTTCATCCAACAGAATCGGCATGGATTCCTCCCTGGTAAAAAATCCCCCGGCTCCCATCCGAAGGGCCAGATACATCTGTTCCATGGTGCCCTGGCTGAGCTGCCAGGGATGCAGCCTGCGTTTTCCGGCTGTTGCCACCAGATTCATCTGGGAGTCCAATCCGATTTTCTTGTATTTCCCATTGGTCATTTCAGATAAAATCCGGGAGATTTCCTGTTCCATCTGTTCCCTGCTGTCCTGATAGGCTTCCAGAGACAGCTGCTCTAACGTGCGTTCCGCCAGCTGATAGGCTTCTATCTGACGCTGGTATTCCTGCTCTTCCTCCGTGGGCGTCCGGCATTCCTCCAGTTCTTCCTGCAGGTTCACCAGTTCTGCCAGTTTTTCCAATACCTGAATCTGCAGCAATTCCTCCACCACCTGCTTTCTGGTCTGCTTCTGCTGCTGTTCCTTCTGCTTCAGCTGTTCGCTTTCAATGGAATTGTACTGCTTTTGCTCCCGGCTTTCCTCCTCCTGCTGTCTGCGCAGTAATTTCAAACGCCTGGCTTTCCGCTGCCAGAAAACTGCCCCGGCTGCTCCGAACAGCATCAGAAGCCCAAACAAGAGTTCCAATGCAATCCAGCCTGCTGCGGGCGCTTTGGAAAGATGCTCCAGGCCGTTCCAAATGCCTGCCAGTATACCTGCTAAAAACAGAACCACGGAAATTCCGAATCTCACATAGTACTCTCTCTGCTGTCTCTGCTGACGGATATCCCTTAAATACACCGCCATCTGATTGCTGTCATGCTCCAACAGAAAAAAACTCTCATCTTCTCTCTGCAAAAGCGCGCGGTATCCCTCTTTTTTCTGCTTTTTCAGCTGCTCCACATCTTTTTTCAGAAGCCGCTCCGCCATCAGAAGCTTCTCTTCCTCTTCTTTCCGCTCTGCCTGCTTTTTCCGGCATTCCTGATCGGCTCTCTCCTGGCCTTCCTTCAGCTGTTTCCGGGCGCCGGCCAAATCTATGCCCCCTTCTCTTCCAAGGGAAGCATTCACAAAATAATTCTGCAGTGTATCTGAAAATTCCTGTCTGGTTTCCACACAAGCCTGAGGGATACAGAAAGTATTTTCATAGGTTTCCCTGTTCAGGCCCCCCAGCAGTACATCCAAATCTCCCTGTTCCACGGATAATTCCTCCAGATCCGCTTCATTTACCAGTTTCGCAGAAGGCTCTTTATAGTAAAAGTTCCGTTCCAGATAAAAGGGCTTATCCGCCACCGTAAATTTCAGCCCTCCGGCATAGGAATCACTGCTGTTCCATGGCTCATATTGCTGATAATTGTCATTTCTGTCCGGAATTCCCCGCTGTTTCTCCAATCCGAACAGCATTCCGCTGATAAACTGCTGCAGGGTGGATTTGCCCGTTTCATTTTCTCCGTAAATCACATTGATTCCCGGCAGGGGCCTGATATTGATATTATGGAGTTTTCCAAAGTTTTTTATTTGAATTTCCGTTATTTTCATTCTGTTAACAATGCCTCCACACCATAGTATAATGCCTTTTTTGTAATCTCACTCTGAGGCATCTCCTCTAATGTTTCAATATATCTCCCCAAAATCTGTCCCTGATACTGCAGCTTCAGTTTTTCCAGATCATAATCCGGCTGACAGCGGCTTGTAACCTGAACCACCCGATCCATCCGGGCCAGCTCTTCCAAATCCACAGGTTCCTCCAGATTGCTGTCCCCGGTTAAGTTAATTTTAAAAAACTGATGAGGTGGCGCTTTTCTGATCTGGCTCTTCATTACTTCTATCAGGGCTTTTGTGGTAATCTCTTTATTCACTTTCAGATTCAGCGCCGCATATTCGCAGTACCGGAGCGGATAAAATTCCACCCTGCATCCATGTTTTCCAAGCTCTCCCATAAAAAATCCGTGTTCCCCGGTATCCCTGGGGCTGACCGGCTGCAGCGCACCTGCCATAACCACCTTGTTTTTCACCAATTGCATGGGCTTATGAATATGGCCCAGCGCCACATAATCAAAATCAGAATCTTTCAAATCTTCCGTTTCAAAGGGAATGTGCTCTTCATCTCCCCCATGGCCCAGAAGGATATGATAGAATTCCCCTGCCGCCGGCTGCGCCCTGTCATACAGACGCTCCCGAATTTTCCGGCGTCCGTAGCTCATTCCGTATACTCTGACCCCCAGGCCTTCCAGTTCTGTATAACTTAGCCTGTCCTCTTTCAGAAAATGCACATTCTCCGCCCAGGTAAAGGCATTATAACAGGAATGCATGCCGATAAAATCACGGTTTCCCGCTATCAGCACTACCTGGGTCTGGGGAATTCTCAAAAACTGGTAGTTGACTTCCTTCAATTCCCCCATCAGCGGCTGCCTGTGAAATAAATCTCCGGCAATCAGAAGAAGCTGAACCTGCTCGTCCCTTGCCCTGTTTATCACATCTGTAAACGCCTGCCAGCTATGGCTCTCCCTCTCTTCTCCCCAGGGCTTGTCCCTGTCTGGCTTTGCCCCTAAATGCACGTCTGCTATATGAATAAATTTCATTGGAATTTTCTCCTTTTTGTGAGATCCTATAATTCTCACTTCATTTATCGGTACGATACCGACTCTTAATTACTTTTCGGAACATGCTGTTTCCCGGCATTACTCCGGAGTGTGTTCCGCGAATGATTATTCAAACACGTTCTAATCCGCACAGATCTCTGATTACTTCCCCGGCAATGATAAGTCCGGCCACAGAAGGGACAAAAGCAACGCTTCCCGGTATGGCTTTGCCTGCTTCCCGGGGCAGTTCTGTCAGCGGACGCCTGGGCTCCTCTTTGGAATATACAGTTTTCAGTTTCTTCACGCCTCTTTTTTTCAGCTCCCGGCGCATCACCCGGGCCAGCGGGCAGACTGACGTCTGATAAATGTCTGCCACCTCAAACTGTGTGGGATCTAATTTATTTCCCGCTCCCATACTGGAAATAATGGGAACGCCTGCTTCCTGCGCCTGCATTACCAGTTCAATCTTGGCAGTTACCGTGTCCACAGCATCCACCACATAATCGTAAGCCGTAAAATCAAAGTCCCTGGCCGTCTCCGGCAGGAAAAAGCAGTCGCGAACCGTTACCCTGGCCTGAGGATTGATTTCTGAAATCCGCTCTTTCATCACCCTGGTCTTAGACTGCCCCACCGTCCTGGTGGTTGCAATGGTCTGCCGGTTAATATTGGAAATGCTCACCACATCTTTATCAATCAGCTCCAGTTCTCCCACGCCGCTTCTGGCCAGAGCCTCCGCTGCATGGCCGCCGACGCCGCCAATGCCGAATACCGCCACTCTCGCCCGGGCCAGACGGTTTAATCCCTCCTCGCCCAAAAGCAGACCTGTTCGGATAAATTTTTCGTCCATATACTTCCTCTGTTCAGAATGGGGACTCCGCCCGCCTGTCTCATTCTGAAATTTCCATATCTTTTATTTCGAAAACATTTCCTTTTTATTTTACACGTTTAGAGGGAAATATACAAGATGATTTGCAATTCTCTTAATTATGTATCTTGTCGCATCCCTTCTTTTCCGCTATACTGATATTTGAAAAATTACTTATCTTAAGGAGACGATTATTATGAAAAAGAAGCCATTTATCCCCGTTCTGGCCTGCGCCGTTATTTTTCTTGGCATCTGCGGCGTTCTTGGCTTTCAATACTGGAATCTGGACAGCCGCTATCAAAGTCTGACCGCAGAAGCCGCTCAATTAAAGGAACGTAATTCCGGCCTGAATGAACAATTAGAGGACAGCTCTGCTGAGTTGGAAGAAAAAGAAGATTACATAGAAGGACAGAAAGATTACATTACCGAACTTGCCGGGCAGATACAGGAGCTTGGAAAAGAGGAGACAGAGGAGGAACAGACAGAGGACTGGTACTCTTCCCATAAATACAAAGACGATCCATATCCCAGCCTTTATGCAGACAAAGATACTGCGCCAGTCCAGACCGGACAGAAATATGTCTACCTGACCTTTGACGACGGGCCTTCCGCTCTGACCCCGAAGGTACTGGATTTGCTGGATGAATACGAGGCCCACGCAACCTTTTTTGTGGTTGGAAAAGATAAGGAAGAATATGCCGAATATCTGCCGGAAATTGTAACACGCGGCCACACTCTGGCCCTTCATTCCTACAGCCACGACTATAACCAGATTTACCGTTCTGTGGACGCTTTTTTAGAAGATTATGAAAAAATATACGACTGGGTATACGAAGAAACCGACGGTTATTCCCCCTGCCTGTTCCGGTTCCCCGGAGGCAGCAACAACGGCTCCTCCTATGTGGTGCACAACATTATAAAGGAAATGAACCGCCGGGGATTCACCCATTACGACTGGAACGTCAGTTCCGGCGACGGAAGCGATTTGACCACTTCCGAGAATATTATTGACAATATCTGCTCCAATGTGAAATATATTGAAAATCCAGTGGTTCTGATGCATGACGGCCCCGGGAAATATGCCACATTAAATGCTCTTCCCACAGTTCTGCAGAAGCTTTCTGACGCAGGCTATGAATTCCGTTCCCTGGATCAGTATTCAGAACCGGTGCAGTACCGCCAGGCAGAATAATTTCAAATGAAAAACTGCCGCAAAGCAAAACCAGAATTGTTTTGCGGCAGTTTTTTAACACGTATTTGAAAAATCCGGCTGTTTCGTCTGTTTTCCGGGAGATCCTGCTGTTCTATCTGCTTTCCAAAAGCTCTTACTGCTCCATCTGTTTTCCGAGAAATCCGGCGGCTACCCTGGCCAGTTTGCTTTCCGTCTCTCCCATTCCGGAGCCTTCTTCCCTGTTATACATCACCACGGAACCGATGGCGTCCCCCTCTGAAATAATGGTGGATACCACCTGCGACTGGAAATCTCCGGTGTCATCCAATGTAATTTTCACAAACCCTTTTTCATCTTTCTGGGCATAAAAAGTCTCGCGGTCTGTAATCACATGCTCCAACTGTTTGCTGATTGGCTTTCCGTCAAAATCCTTTTTCCCTGCGCCGGCTGCTGCAATTACATGATCCTTATCGGTAATGCACACCAGACACCCGCTGGTCTGGGCAAGGCTCTCCGCATACAGTCCTGCAAACTGCCCCAGCTCCCCAATGGGAGAATATTTTTTCAGGATAATTTCTCCCTCCCGATCTGTAAAAATCTCCAATGGATCGCCTTCCCTGATCCTTAATGTACGCCGGATTTCCTTCGGCACGACTACTCTTCCCAAATCATCTATTCTCCGAACAATTCCCGTTGCTTTCATAATAAAATCCTCCATTTACATATCGTTTTTTCGCAATACTATTATCTGTAAATGCAGGCATTTTATACCTGAATTTTTATTTTCATTCCCTGACAAAATTATTTCACGGAAACTGCCTTACAGAACCTTCTCAATCTCTTCAATTACAACCTTCAATGCCTTAATCCTGGCATATTTCTTGTCATTGGACTCCAGTACATGCCAGGGCGCATATGCGGTGCTGGTCTTTTTCATCAGCTCATTGACGGCGGTCTCATACAGCTCCCACTTATCCCGGTTCCGCCAGTCCTCTTCCGTAATTTTCCAATGTTTCTCCGGTGTATTCTGACGGTCGGTAAAACGGGCTAACTGGACGTCCTTGTCAATCTGCACCCAGAACTTGATAATTACCGCACCCCAGTCTGACAATTCCTTCTCAAATTCATTGATTTCATTATAAGCCCTCTGCCAGTCATTTTCACTGCAGAAGCCCTCCAGACGTTCTACCATCACCCTTCCGTACCAGGTGCGGTCAAAAATCGCCACATGTCCGGTTTTGGGCAGCCGGTTCCAGAACCGCCACAGATAATGCCTTGCCTTCTCATGGGGCTCCGGGCTTGCAATGGGATGCACTTCATATCCCCTTGGGTCAAGAGCCCCGGTAATTCGTTTGATGTTGCCGCCTTTTCCTGCCGCGTCCCATCCTTCATAGGCAATCACCACAGGAATTTTCTTTAAATACAGTTCGTTATGCAGCATTCCCAGACGATCCTGCAGCTCCTTTAACTGCCGCTTGTATTCCTCGTCGGTCAGTGATTTATCCAGAGAAATTTCAGACAGCTTCGGCACTTTCTCCATTGGAAATACATTCTGCAGAAGAGGCACGGCCATTGCGCTGTTTTTCAATGCGGTTTCAATTCCGCTGACCAGAGTTTCAATCACCTGAAGCTGCGCCCATTTTTTATTTTTGGCGTCTACAATATACCAGGGCGAAGTGGATACGTTTGTATCGCTTAAATACTGATCATAGACCTTCAGGCATTTATCATAATGCTTATTCTGCCAGGTATCATTCTCACTGACCCGCCAGCTTGTGGTTTCATTTTTCTCCAGCCCTTTCAGCCGTTTCTTCTGCTCATTCTGGCTGATGTGAAAAAAGAATTTCATTACAAGATAGCCGTTGTCTGTCAATTGCCGCTCAAAACGCTTTACACTGTCGATCCGATCTTTGTATTGTTTCTCCTTCAGTTCCCCGTGAAGGCAGCCTTTGGTGATTTCATCCATCCAGCCGGAATCCAGGAAACAGAATTTGCCCGCTTCCGGAATCTTCACGAAATAACGGTACAGAAACGGCTTGCGTTTTTCCTCTTCCGTTGGGATATCCATGGTGGCAACTTTGAAAAACCTGGGATCGATTTCCTTGATCATCTTTCCCAGAATACTGCCTTTTCCGGCAGTTCCCCACCCCTCAAACAGTACAAATACCGGCAGTTTATGCTCCTTAATCTGCATCTGCTGCACAGAAAGCTTGGTTCTGGCCGCCTGCAGGCGTTCCTCCAGTTCTTCTTCCTTTGGCCGTTCCGGTTTGTTCCAATTTTTTAACATAACTGCTCCTCCTTTTCTATGATTACCAGCCCTTAATACCGCACAGAAAACCTCCGTTCTTCCGGTTTTGGCTCCATCCTGTCCCTGGTTACCCAGTCAATCCGGATATAGCTGTCCTGCTGCAGGGACTGAATGATTTGATCCAGAATTTCCTCCCGTCCCTGCATTTCCGCTTCCACGGAGCCGTCATAATTATTCCGAATCCATCCGGTCACCCCGTAATGGCCTGCCAGATGACTTGCCCGGTACCGAAATCCCACGCCCTGCACTCTTCCTGTAAATACCAAATGTTCCCGAATCACTTCCATCTTATTCTTCCTGTATCCATAAATATTTTCGAATCACTTCCGGTTATAACAGTTTCTTTTATTCTTCCGGTTATAACAGTTTCCTTTATTCTTTCGGTTTATAACAGCTTCTCCCATTCTTCCGGCTTAAATCCTGTGGCAACGCCTTTTTTTGTCACTAATACAGGACGTTTCACCAGCATTCCGTCTGTGGAAAGCAGCTCGTATTTCTCCTCCAGAGACATTTCCGGCAGTTTATCCTTTAACTGCATCTCCCGGTACAGCATGCCGCTGGTATTGAAAAAACGTTTAATATCCAATCCGCTTCTTTCATGCCATTCCTTTAACTCTTCTTTGGTTGGATTCTGCTCCTTGATGCTGCGATCCTCAAATGCAGCCTGATGTTCCTCTAACCACTGCTTTGCTTTCTTGCAGGTGGAGCATTTGGGATATTCCACAAATAAACATTCCATAATTTCCGCTTCCTTTCTTTGCCCGGACGCGCCGGGTTTTTATATTAATTTTCCTGTACCTCCAATTTTAACCCCTTATCTCACCAGTAGTTTATAACACAAAAACGCAAGGACAATTCCTAAAATACTTGCAATATTTATCTTGATGGTAAGCCCCAGGGTGAGAACCAGCGCCCCCAAATCCAGCACAAGCGGACTTGTGAGCCCGAATACCTGTCCGTAATTCAGCCAGCTCAGCACAGGAACGGTTCCGCAGTAGCTTCCGATGACTGTCCCCAGAATCAGCCCTGTCAGCATGATAAAAATAACTGCCCAACTGCTTTTTATTTTCAACTGTCCATCCTCCTCATGTCCCTTTCTCATCTGATTTTATTTTAAAACAATCTTATGGCAAAGTCAAACTCCGAATACACGCAGAGGGCGGAGAAATTCAAATTTCCGCTGTGTGACTTCATCACCGAATGAATCATTTTTTCCCTGTATACTAAGAAAAAAACAAAAGGAGTTTCACCATGGCAAAAAGAAAAGCGGCTGTCAGCGTCCGGGAATGCGTAGCCTGCGGATGCTGCATGAAGGTTTGTCCGCGCAATGCGATTACTGTTCCCAACGGACTTCACGCAACTATCAACCGGGAATTATGTGTGGGGTGCGGAAAGTGTGTAAAAGAATGTCCTGCAAGTATTATCTCATTGGAGGTGGCAGATTCATGAATGAAAAAAAGAAATGGTACGATTATCTTTGGGCGGTATCTCTTACCTGCCTGATACTGGGATTTTTCAATATCCTTTTCGCATGGCTTGGCCTCCTCTGCTTTTTCATTCCGCTTCTGATAGCGATTGTAAAAGGCAATAAGGCTTACTGCAATAAATACTGCGGCAGAGGACAGCTTTTTTCCCTGATCGGCGGCAGATTCGGACTGTCCCGGAAAAAAGATATGCCAAAATGGATGAAATCGAATTATTTCCGATATGGATTTTTAGCTTTTTTCTTTACCATGTTTTTCCTTATGCTGTGGAACACCTGGCTAGTGTTTTCCGGCGCAAAAAATCTGGGCGCCGTAGCTACACTGCTGTGGACTTTCCGGCTTCCGTGGCATTGGGCCTATCATGGCACCCTGTTTTCGGACGGCGTGGCGCAGTTCGCTTTCGGCTTTTACAGTGTAATGCTTACCTCCACCGTACTGGGATTTTTTACCATGATATTATTCAAGCCCCGCTCCTGGTGCGTGTACTGCCCTATGGGAACAATGACGCAGCTTATCTGCAAGGCAAAAGCGCCGAAGGAAGGGTGATGTTCTGCCGAATCCAGAAGGCCCCGTTCTGTTAAAGCGTTAATTGTCTGAGACGTTTCTTGTCCAGGATGGTAACGCCGCCTCTGGATACCTCCACAATTCCTTCACTTGCAAAGTATTTCAGCACCCTGGATACCACCTCGCGGGCAGACCCCATATACCGGGCGATCTGCCCGTGTGTCAATGCAATGGTATCCGAGCCTGTTCTGGCCGATTCATCGGAAAGGAAGATGGCCAGTCTCCGATCCATGCTCATAAATAAAATCTGGTGCAGCCTGTAAAGGGTGATGTCCTTTCCTTCATCTGACATCATATAAAGCCGCAGACTTCCGGAACGGACAAGGATCACACCGGAGCATTCTTCCCCATTGTGGTATTCTTTCCTTTGGGATAAGTAAGTATATAAGAATTCCGGCAAATATAATCCCTGTCCCCGTCTGATATGTTTTCCCAAAACGGAAAGATTTCTCTATAAATATCTGCAAACACTTCATCCTGCATATCCTGCTTCCCCCTTCTTAACCAAGCGTCAGAGCATTGACAAGAGTATGTGCACATTATATCCCCTATCCTGCCAATTTGCAAGACTGCAGGCCGCCAAATCAATCAGAAGCTCCCGGATGCTTTCCCTGCCATCCCGTCAGCCACAGCGCTGTCAGCAGCTCCGTTAACAGGCTATAGCCTGCCGCTTTCCAAAACTTCTCCATCCATTCGGAATCCGGCATACCTTTGGGGATCTGAATCAGAAGCTTCACGCCCTCTGTCTTATCCTTCCACAATCTGGTCCAGAATGAAAAATCAGACCATAACGTGGGGATATAATCATCCGGTATCCGCACCCATTTTCCCAGAAAAAACGCCAAAAACACCGCTAACGCCAGAGAAATCGCTGCACAGGCTGCTTTCTGCTGAAGAGTTTTTCGTATGCGGAACTGGCGGTACAGAGACACCCAAAGAACAACGCACAGGGTAACCGGAATCAGCAGCAGCAGAAATCCGCTGATGCCCCGCAGCAATTCCATATCCAGAACCTGCACATTCAGCCCGTACTGGCTTGCCCATATCATCTGCAGCTCCCGAATGGAGTTTTCCCTGGGCTTTTGTACCGTAAGTCTCTGTAATACAAAATCCGCAGAGGAATTTTCTTCTCCCTCTGCCGGTTTTTTCTGGCTCTTTTGAAAAAAGCCGCCTGCCTGAAAAGCCACAACCTTCTCCCGTGTGCGAATGATATTTCGAATGATATAACTGCTGCCCTGGCAGGAAATTTCTTTTCCAATTACCTGGACGCTTCCAAAGAGCTCCCATGCTGTTTCTTCATCGATCAGGCAGCCCTGTGTATCCTCCAGCACCGGAGTTCTGCATTCTGCAAACAGAATTTCCGGATTGCCGCAGAAAATCACTGCATCTGCGCCGGCAGTTCTGGACAGTTCTTCATTGGAAACCACAATATTATCTTTCTGCCCCCAGATACAGTAATTAAGCGGCGTGCCCTGCTCCTTTTTGTCCTGTCTCCACCATTGGGCTGTTTTCTGGTTCTGCTCTGCTATTTTCACGGCTTCTTCTACGGAAACCGGCGTTTCCAGATAAAACAGTACGCTGTCTTTGGCCCATAGCATACTGCACCAGGCAGCGCAGGCCAGATAAAACAACAGGAAGCCCAGAAGGCCGGTACCCGCCAGAATCAGATATTTTCTATAGTTTTTCATGTTCTCTTCTTTCACAATCCGCTGTTACCTTCCATCTTTCTGACGCGGCTTCCATCCCCGATGCTTCTGCTGGAGCTGCTGATAATCTCCTGCTCTGAGGTCAGAAGTCCTTCTTCTAATGCTGCGTTTGTACTGTTCTTATCCTGCACTTTTACTTCATAGCGTTTGGCAACCAGTTCCTTTCCCATTACGCCCTGCTCCTCCTCCATCACCAACACAAAATATCCGTTCTGTTCTTCATGAAGGGCCTGAATCGGAATCACAGCGGAATAATTTTCCGACTTCTGGACAATTTCAATCTCTGCCCGCGTGCCGGTTTCCAGTCTCCCGTCCGGCATATCAATTACAAGCTCCAGCAGCGTGGGATCTTCCTCATTTTCTGTCACGCTGGTTACCGTATAATCCGTGATTTTCTCCTGGCTTCCAGGCACGCTGATATTCACCTGGCTTCCTTTGCTGACATATTTTTCATTGGATTTATCCACTAAAGCTGTCAGACGGCTTCCCTGAGAAGTATCTGACAGGCGCATAGCCGTTCCCTCTGTGGTAAAATCTCCGGTGAGAATGGAAATATTTGTCACCACTCCCTGTACCGGCGCCGTAACCCTGCCTTCTGCATGCTTCAAATCCTGAAGTTTGCCCAAAACCAGCTCCAGCTGCTGACTGGTGATTTCATTCTGCCTGGAGGTGGTGTCTGAGGCTGCCGGCGCGTTGGCATCCTCCAGAGCCCTTGCCGCTGTCTTTACATTTTCTGTCCGGGAGGATACTGCCGAATCATAGGCTCCTTTTGCCTCTGCGGCCGCCTGTTCTAACCGGGCCTTTTCTGCTTCCCAGGCCGCAAGTTTATCTGCTGCGTTCTGGTCATTTCCTGTTTCCTGCTCACTCTGCCCGGAAGGACCCTTTTCTTCCTCCTCTTCATCTTTCCTGACGCCTGATGCTTCATCTGCATCATTTTCCTGTTTTGCCCGGCTTTGGCCGTCATTTACTTCAGGAGGCCCTTCTGCCAGAAAGTTCTGCAACGCCTGCTCTGCCTGATCCCAGGCCGCTTTCGCCTGAGCTACAGACGCGTCTCCGTCTGCTACCGCCTGATTGTAATCCTCCGAGGCCCTGGTTTTTGCCCGTTCCCGGTTCTGCTGTTCCACATTCCTGGCGCTTTGGGCGTCCTGGTTCTGCAGCCTGGACTTCTCCAATTCCTGCTCCGCTGCCAGAATCTGCTCCTGCAGCTCCTCCAGATCCACAGTAAACAGCACTTCCCCGGCTTCCACCGACTGGCCTTCCCGGACGAAGATTTCCTTCACCCGCTGTCCGCTTTCTGTATATACTGCAATTTCTTTTCCGGCTTCCACTCTGCCGCTTCCGGTTACCTTATGGTCAATGGTTCCCGTCTTAATCTTTACCGTTTCCACCCTTGCCATGGATGCCCCGGTTACGGCTCTTGACAAAATGGTAAACAGCAGCATAACTGCCAGAAAACCGCTGAATATTCCAATCACTTTTTTCCTGTCCATCCATCTGTTCCTTTCCAGTTGCTTACTCTTTTACTGCTCCTGCCATAATTCCCTGCTCCAGATAATCCTGCCCGCCTAAAAATACCATCAGCGCCGGAAAAAATGTAACCACTGACGCCGCAAAGGCCATGCCCGACTGATTCACGGAGGTAATATCCGGCAGAAATACCGATAAAGGCAGCAGGCTTTTTTCTTTCAGAAATGTCAAAGGCTGTTCAATCAGGCTCCAGTATTCCAAAAATCCTAAAACCATAGCCGCAATGATTCCGGAGGAGCCTATGGGCAGCGCAAGATAGAGAAAAAGCTGCCACTCCCTGGCCCCGTCCAGTCTTGCCGATTCCAGCAGACTGTCCGGTATCTCCGAAAAAAAGCGGTACATAATGAACACCGGAAAGGTGGAAAAAATTCCCGGCAGGATAATTCCCCACAAATGATCAATCAAAGCCAGCCGATCAAGGATCAGATAATCTGAGAACATCAAAACCTGAAACGGCAGCAGCATCAATATCATATAAATCAGAAAAAATCCCCTTTTCCATGGAAATTCATATTTTGCAAATCCCCAGGCCGCCCCGGTTCCCACTGCAAGCTGTCCCGCTAAAACACCAAATGTGATTTTTATGGAATTCCAGAACATCACGAAAAATTCCGGGGAATCCAGAAATACTTCCACATAATGGGAAAGAGTGGGAAATCCGGGCAGCAGCGGAAAATCCGCGTATCCTTCTTTTCCTGAAACCACTGCTCCCAGACAGTCTCCCAGTTCGTCTTTTCCCATGAAAGAGCCGGAAACCAGAAAAAACACAGGATACAGGGCAGCGGCTGCCAGCAGGGCTAATACGCCCCAGAGAACTGCTTTTCCCAAATGGGCCTTTTTCAGATTCAAAATTTTCAAATCAAATACTTTTTCTTCCATCTTCGTTTCCACCATCCCAGGCTTTCTGCAGCAGTAAAATCAACCCCAGCAGCAGTATGCTTTCCGTCACTGCCGCAGCCGCCATCTTATCAAAGGAAAATGAGCGGAACCAGTTGTTGAATAAATGCTGCATCATATAAATGCTTTCATGGGGATAATCCCCTGCAACCAGATACGCCTCCCGAAATACTTTAAAAGAATTCAGAAAAGACAAGACGGTAATTGTATACAGGGAAGGTTTTAAATTGGGCAGCGTAATTTTCCAAAAGCACTGCCATTCCCCTGCCCCGTCCACTTTTGCCGCTTCATAAATATTTTCTGAAATTCCTGCAAGTCCCGCCATCCACAGTACAATGTCATATCCAAGATTTTTCCAGATATAACTGATCACCAAAATCCAAAAGGCGCTGGAAGTGTTCATCCAGTCCTGCTCTGACGCCTTAAACTGGGAGAGCCAGTGGTTCAAAAGCCCCTGGGAGTGAAACAAAAGCCGCCACACCAGCGCCACGGAAACTGCCGGCAGCGCCATGGGCATCAGAAAAGCGCTCTTGATAAAACCGCCGTATTTGCTCCGGTACAGAATCACCGCGCAGGCCAGCGCCAGAAGAATCAGCAGCGGGATGCAGAGCGCTGTAAACCGCAATGTGTTTTTCACTGCCAGAAGAAATGCGGGATTTTCCATAATCGTACGGTAATTGGCCAGTCCAACAAAGCGGTTATCCACCGCCCCTAAAAAAGAGCGGCGGACAACATCTGCATAGGGCAGAAGGTAAAATACCATCACCCCCAGAAAGCTGGGCAGTATCCACAGGAATCCCTGCCATTTTGCAAACTTTTTCACCGTCCCATGCATACTTGCTTCCTTTCCGTTATTCTGCCAGATAAATATTTACTTTCTGCATAATGGCGTCCGTTCCTTCCTCCGGAGACAGTTCGCCTTTCAGGACTTTTGTGCCCTGTTCCACCACAGCCGCCTTGATTACGTCATCCTGCAGGGCCGGAGTGGTCAGTGATTCTGCCAGATTCGTAAGCTTCTGGATTTCTTCTTCCGGCGTGGGGATTAATGCGTAATCCAGGATTTCATCTATATCTGATCCGCCGCCTGCAACTCCTACCAGACTCTCTTTGTCTGCATATTCATGCCCGTCGATCACGCTTTTGAAGGCCTCCTTTTCCACCGGAAATCCGCCGAACTGGGACACTTTCTGCGCTTCCGAAGAGAGCAGGTATCCGGCGAATTCTTCCGCTGTTTCCGGCTGAGACGCTTTGCTGCTGATTCCCAGTATCATGGCGGGCACAAATACCTGCTTTGCCTGTCCCGGCATCAAACCGTAGTCTCCGCCTCCCAGTTTCTCATTTACCGAATTCATCATACCGTAATCCATCCGTCCGAATAAGCCCGTGCTGACTTTAATTCTTCCAAACGCCAGGTCAAAATCCCCCCAGCTTAACGATACTTTGTGAAGCTCATTAACCGCTCCGCCCTGGCTGATGCTCTGGTAAACCTCTTCATCCACGGCGCTGCTGTCATATTCCCCGTAAGCGTTTTTGAGCTTTGACAGAAACTCTGTAATCTTTCCTGCATCCAATGTTTTATCTTCTTTCTGCCATGCTGCGCCGCAGCTGTACCAGAATCTTTCCACAATTGCCTCCGGATCTGTATTGGCCAAAATACCCTGTTTGGCTGTAAATGTGTCAAAATCCTCTCCCGGCGTATAATTTGCGCTGCCTCCCTGGGCCGCAGGAATCATAAACCTTGCGGGAATTGCGCAGAGCTGCCCCTGAGCGTCCTGGTAAGCCGTCAGGATATTTTCAAAATAATTGCTTTTATCCGCCAATATCGGCGACATATCTTTTAAAATTCCTTTTTCGATATAAGTATTAACCGGCATACCGTCCAGAAGAATCAGATCCGGCCCCTTTCCTGCCATAATTTCTGTTGTCAGGGTTTTTAACGCATCCGAAACAGTTGTGCCGTTTTCCTCTGACAAAGCAACCTGGTAATTCACATAAACATCCGGATGGTCTTTCTGAAAACTGCTGACAGCCTGGCGCAGCTCCCGGTTGTTATACAGGGAATATACCTTCAGTTCTTTATCCGGTTTGGCAGGAGTGTCTTTTGACCAGGTATACCGCAGCAAAACCATTCCGTCTCCCACCTCTGAATTCGCATCGTTTGCGGCTATCAGAAGATTCTGTTCATCTATCATGGTCAAAGCTCCCGGATAAAAGGCAGGAGAGCCCAGCGTATTCATGGAGCCGTCAATCAGCTGTTCCATAACGCTGCCGCCGAATTTATAGTGAAACAGCCCTTTTCCTGTGAGATAATAAATGCTTTCCCCGGCATCCATGCTGTCAACCGCATGAAAGAATCCGCTTTCCGCCACGCTTTGCTGCAGCGCTTCTTCTGCCTGCTGCTGTTCTCCCGTTTCTGTGTCGTATACCAGAACTTCCGTGCTTGTCACTACAAGCATCTTTTTTCCTGCTGTAAACACCTGATGGGTATCTTCCATACCGTTGAAATCATAAGTCTGCTTCACGCTTCCGTCTGATATGCTGATCTGGAAAATCTTATCCGTCATATCCGTTACCATAATCTGGTCGGCTCCTAAAAAACAAATATCTAAAATCAAATTTTTCACGTCTGATCTGTTCATAACGTTGTCCCCGGCGCCTTCCTCCCCCTCTTTTTCATCTGCAGAAACATTTGTGGAAAAAGACTGGGCGGACCCCTGACCGCTTTGTTCTGCCGCCGGCAGTTCAAAGGGAATCTGGCCTATGCTTCCTTCGCTGCTTACCAGATACAGAATCGGTTTGATTCCGCCCTCTGCAATTCGATTATAAACCCATACGGACTGCCCGTCTAAAGAGAGAGCCGCATAGTCAATATAGCCGTTTTCTTCATCCTGCAGTTCCCCAGGCGCATCAAAAGCCTTCTCCCAATTTACCCCGGAATCCTTGGAATCCCACACTGTTTCCTTACCGTCATCCGCATTTTTTCCTATAATTCGAATGGTGCCGTCCTCCAGTTTTCTCATATCATAAATACTGCTGAATACAATGGGCAGCGTCACGTCCTCCTCCAGAAAACGTCCGAGAGCCTGCTCTCCTCCTTCTTCCACCTTTTCACCAGTCTGGCTGTTTCCTTCATTCCCGACAGCCCCATTGTCTGTTTTGCCGCAGCCGGCAAGGCTCCCCAGAATCAATACAGCCGATAACAGGATTCCTGCCCCGCGTTTTAATATTCCATATTTCATTCTCTTACCTCCTTGTTGTCATTCCAATTTGGAATCTGAAACCAGAATAACACAGCAACCTCTAATCTTCCTCTAAACAAAGCAAAAAATTTTAGAGATTATTTAGAGATTTTGTGGTAATATTTATCATGAGATGGAGTCCTGATGATCTTTCCCTCTATACTGCAGAAAACTGAAAGGAGCCCCCAAAGTGCGTATACTGATTATAGAAGACGATAAATCCCTGGCAGAAACCCTCCGTTTCCAACTGGAACGTAGCCATTTCGAAACGGATGTGTGCCACGACGGCGAAGAAGGGCTGCATTTTATTGAACAGCAATCCCACGACCTGATTTTGCTGGACCGGATGCTGCCTGTGTTAGACGGTATTTCCGTTTTGAAAATTACCCGGGAGAAAAATATTTCCACTCCTATCATTTTCGTCACGGCCCTTGGCGCATTAAATGACAAAATTACAGGTCTGGACTGCGGAGCAGATGATTATCTGGTAAAACCTTTTGATTTTGAAGAGCTGCTTGCCAGAATCCGGTGCATTTTAAGGCGCCCGCCCAAATGGGAAGGCAGCAGGCCCCTGAACCTGGGGGATATTTCCTATGACACAGACCAGAAAAAACTTTGCTGCAAGAACCTCTCCTGTTCTCTCTCTGCCAGGGAAGGAGATTTACTGGAATTTTTCTTAAGAAACCCGGAACAGACCATTCCCCGGGCTTCCCTGCTGGCAAAGGTCTGGGGGCCGGATGCAGAAGTGGAGAACGGCAATCTGGACAACTATATTTATTTTCTGCGCCGCCGGCTCAAAAGCGTTCAGAGCGCTGTTCAGCTGAAAACCGTCCGGGGAATCGGTTATCAGTTGGTACTGCATCCTTAATTTATCTGGAGGTGCTTTATGTTCCAAAAACTTCACATTCGACTTACCCTCTTCTGCACGTTCATCTGCGGCATGATTCTTATTTTCATGTCCCTGATTTGCCTGTCTGTTTCAGAAAAAGAATCCAGAAAACGGCATTTTTCCGATTTCCGGATCAATATCAGTATGTTGGTAAATCACCTGGAAAGTCAGAATGTCGTTTCTTATACCTGGCTCAGCCAGTTCTGTACGGACACTCATTTTGAACTGGATATTCTGGACAATGGCTCCCGACTGGTATTTGACGCCCTGAATCCAACCTCTCTGGACGAGGATTATTTTACCCGGGTGCGGCAGAAAGCCAAGACAGATTATGGACTTCTGGAGGAATCCGTCACAGCAGATTCTATCCTTTCCACCCATGAAGAATTTGAACTGACGATCAACGGCGAAACGTATTACAGCGCAATGGCCCTGATTCCCAAGCATAACGGCGCCCTGAACATTGCGGCCCTCTATTCCCTGTCAGGTCTGCACAGAAGAATTCTGTTTCAGCGGCTTCTGTTTGCCGGAGCAGATATTTTCGGTATCCTGCTTTTGGGAATATTTTTCTGGTTCTTTACCTGGCGGATGATCCATCCTCTGGTTATCAGCCGGCAGAAACAGGCAGACTTTGTGGCGTCCGCTTCCCACGAACTCCGCTCTCCGCTGACTGTTATGCTTTCCTGCCTGTCTGCAATGAAGCAGGCTTCTCCCGCAGAAGCAGAACATTTCTCCAGAACCATAGAATTGGAAGGAAAGCGCATGAGCCGTCTGATTGATGATATGCTGACTCTTTCCGGCACAGACAGCTCTCATTTTGCCATTCACAAACAACCGGCGGAACTGGATACGCTGCTTTTGTCCGCCTATGAGAAATTTGAGCCTCTGGCACGGAAAAAAAGCATTTCCCTGCACATCTCCTTACCAGAGGAAATGGTACCGCCCTGTCTCTGCGACAAGGAACGCATGGAACAGGTTTTCGCAATTCTTCTGGACAATGCCATCAGCTATACGCCAACGAAAGGAACCGTCTCACTCTCCTTAGACGCTTCTTCTGAGCGGCTGACATTTCGAATTGCAGACAATGGAGCGGGAATTCCGGATGAAGAAAAAGAAGCCGTTTTCGACCGCTTTTACCGATGTGATAAATCTCATAAAGACAAGACCCATTTTGGGCTTGGGCTCTGCATTGCAAGGGAAATTATTCAAATGCACCGGGGAAAACTGTGGATTGAGGATACTCCGGGAGGCGGGGCTACTTTTGTGGTGGCATTGAATTTGTAAAAAAGTCTGGGAAGAAAAAGTCATTGTATCAAATTTTAATCCTCATAATGTCCTTTACAGGAAACAATCTCCATCACATCCCCGCTAACCCGATATACTAACCTGTTTACCCCGTCAATCCTCCGACTCCAGAATCCGTTCAGGTCACCTCTCAACGGCTCTGGTTTCCCAATGCCGTCAAAACTTCCTCTTTCAATATCTTTCAGAAGCATATTAATACGCTTTAATGTTTTTTTGTCCTGCGTCTGCCAGTACATATAATCTTCCCATGCTTCATCAAACCAAATCTTTTTCATTCACTGACCTCAATCATGTCATGCTCTACGCCTTTTCCTTCATTGAGCGCTTCCATTCCCCTGCGCAGATGCGCCATGTTGCTTTCAGAGTAAAACGGGTCAACAGATACTTCAAAAGGAATCCTTTTTTCCCTTGTCATTTTCTTTGCAAATATAGTAATTGCCGTTGTCATATTCATTCCAAGTTCCTGACAAATCTGCTCCATATTTTTTTTGAGTTCTTCATCCATTCGGATATTCACCAATGTCTGCGCCATAACAACTCTCCTTTTCCATTTTATTTATATCTTACATCAAAGTAAAGACAATATCAATACAATATCTTTATAATACGTCAAGAATAACAGATACATTCTTGAGTTTACTATGATTCCACTCTCACAAAAAAACAACAAATGAAAAAGCTGCCGGAAAATGACAGATTCTCTACAATACAGGGCTGTCATTTCTTCCGTATCGCAGCCATATATCGTGTACAAATCCCATTTTCCGGCAACTCTGTTTCATGCCAAAACTGCCCGAAAAAGACTTCTGGAACATTCTGTTTTTCTCAGCTCTTATATCTCTATCCCAACAGCTTCAGCATCTCTTCTTTTGTAAATTTCACCCCTTCGAACCCTTCGTGCCCCAACAGCTGCTCCGCCAGTTCACTCTTCTTCTCCTGCAGTCTCAGGATTTTTTCTTCAATGGTACTTTTGGCAATCAGCTTGTACACGGTCACAGGATTTTTCTGCCCAATCCTGTGAGCCCGGTCAGTGGCCTGGTTCTGCACTGCTACGTTCCACCATGGATCATAGTGGATAACAATATCCGCAGCAGTCAGGTTCAGTCCGGTGCCCCCTGCTTTCAGGGAAATGCAAAACACCGAAGCTTCTCCCCGCTGAAAGGAATCCACCAGTTCCGCCCGCCGCTCTTTGGGCGTTGCCCCTGTCAGCGTCAGAAAAGGAATGCCTTCTTTCTGCATCCTCTCCTGCAGGATGGCCAGCATGGAGGTAAACTGGGAAAACAAAAGAATTCTGTGTCCACCGTCTATGGCATTTTTTATCAGATCCATGCACATCAGCAATTTTGCCGACTCTCCCTGATAATTCTGATACACCATAGACGGGTCGCAGCAAAGCTGCCGCAGTCTCGTCAGCTCCGCTAACATCTGTATTTTCCCGGATGCAAATTCTTCTTCCGTCTGCCCGTCCAACATCAGTTTTATACGCTGAACGTGAGCAGTATAAAGTTTCTCCTGCTCCTCTTCCATCCTTGCAAATACTGCTTCTTCCAGTTTCGCAGGCAAATCTTTCAGCACATCTTTTTTTAAACGGCGCAGGACAAAGGGACGGATCATTTTCCGTAGGTGCCCTCTTTTTTCATCGTCCTGTTCTGTCACCGCGGGAATCTCTATTTCATCCCGAAAACGGCTGTAAGTGTATAAAAATCCCGGCATCAGATAATCAAAAATACTCCACAGCTCACTAAGCCTGTTTTCAATGGGCGTTCCGGTCAGGGCCGCCTTAAACCCTGCCCGGATATTTTTTACCGCTTTGGCCGCCCTGGTATTGTGGTTCTTAATATACTGTGCCTCGTCAATAATTTCATGGGCAAAGCTGTATTCCTCGTAAAATTCCTCGTCTCTGCGCAGCAAATCGTAAGAGGTAATCAGAATATCCAGCTTTCCTGCAGAATCTATGATTTCTTTCCGTTCGGGGGCTGTCCCTGTCACAGTCACTGCATGCATTCCGGGCGCGAATTTTCCGATTTCGCTTTTCCAGTTATACACCAGAGAGGCCGGACAGACAATCAGCGCAAATTTTTCCGATTCCTGACTGTTCTTTCTGCACTCCTGCTCTGACAGTAAAAATGCAATCACCTGCAGGGTTTTTCCAAGCCCCATATCATCTGCCAGAATCCCGCCGAATCCATTGACATGTAAGGTTTTCAGCCACAGAAATCCCTGTTTCTGGTACTCGCGCAGTACCTTTTCCAAAGATTTCGGCACTTCAAAATCATTATCCTCCACCGTTTTCATGTTCCGAACCAGCGCCCGGAACGTTCTGTCCTTGGCTGCATGAAAACGGTTCTGGTCTTTTAATTCTCCATCCAGGTATAAGGCCCGGTACTTGGGAAGGGTGATGCTGCCCTGGCTCCACTGACTGGCAGGAACCATAATCCCTTCCTGAATTCTGGAGAGTACAGCTAACCCGTCCTCTTCCATACTCAGGAAATCCCCGCTTTTCAGCCGGAAAAACTTTCGTTTCCGCTGATAGGAGGAAAGGATCTCGATCAATTCCGAAAGAGGCATATCCTCACTTTCCAAGGTCAGTTCCAACAATTCTCCTTTTAATGACACCCCCACCGAAACAGAGGGCGAAGGGTTCACATGAATGGACTTCAAAGCATCGCTGACAAAAACGGTTCCAATCCTGGCCAGTTCTTCCATCCCTTCGGTCAGCAATGCATATAATTTCTCATCATCCCCCAAAAGAACCATTTGCTTTCTCTGGAAATCCATATTCTGAAACCAAATGCGGACCCGTTCCCGCTGCTTTAATTCCGCCAGCTCATCCCGGTTCTCAATTATACGGGGTTTGTCGAAAATATTGTATTTTTGTTCTTCATAACGCACATAGATTTCACAGGTTACCGTCTGCTTATCCGGCGCGTCCAGGTAGAACTCATACTCCGGCTCCGGCGGCAGATATTTTTTCTCCTGAAATTCATACCGCCTAATCCGGTAATGACGTTCCAGCACCGGCAGCAGATCCCGGCAGAATCCAGGCAGTTCCCCCTGAGCCACAAAGCATTCACGGCATTTATATTCGCTCATGTACTCCCAAAAAGGACGGATTTCCCGAACCTGTTCCATAGACATCCGGTAAATCACAGACTCTTTCCACAGATATCCATACTGATTGCCGAACGTGCAGAACATTTCTTCCTGTTCCAATACTGCTCCGTCCTCCTGTCCCCGGACAGTCAGAACCGGCTGATACCATTCATCAGAAACACGGTAGCTCTGCCAGGAGCTATAATTTGTCTCTACCTGAAATTCCTCTGTTCCCACAGCCTGAAAAAACTCATCCATATTCCCGCTGTGGATTTGGACATACCGGTTCTCATGCCCATAGTAGTTTATGGCATGCCTGTTTCTATTGCGGTCTGCCGCTGTCATGACAAGAAACTCTGCCAGCGTCCTGCCTCTTTTGGTAAATACCTCCGGAATATGGTAAAATTCCAACGCCTTTCCGTAAGAAACCAGGTCGCCGCGCCGCATGGCATTGGCAAAGGTCATGATATTTTTCAGCACATATTTCCGCTTGCCTCCGATTTTAAATTCCACCCGGGGCTGTCCGTAGCTGACAGACATCAGAGGAACAATATCTATGGTTCCCATTAATTCCGCCTGATGGAAAGCCAGATGTTCTTTCTCTTTGTACTGGCGGAGCAGGCGGGACAATCCGTAGCTGCTGCTGCGTCCCGGCGCAATGCCTTTACTGGCAGAAGAGCCGGTGGACAGAATTTTTCCGTTTCGCTTTTGTGTCTCTTCTTCTGGTCTTTTTCTATCCATTTTTGTCTCCTGCTTTTATGAAGTAATGGGTGAGAGGGACTTCAGGGGGGCGGTTTTTGGGGGAGGAACCATTAGGAGGGCTCTATAGGGGTACTTTGATGCGGGAAAAACCATCAGGACTCCTCCCAGCTTTTTACGTAGTGGATGTTGAACAAACCATCAGGGCTCCTCCTAGCTTTCTATTCTTTGAAAGCTCTTATGGGTTGGGCTGGGTCCCTCCTCATGGTAAAAGCTGGGTCCCTCCTCATGGTAAAAGCTGGGTCCCTCCTCATGGTAAATTTTATACTACCTCTTTCTTTCTTACAAAGAAGGGTTTGGTGTCGGCGCCTTTGATTTCTTTGCCTTCTGAAATCTTTACTTTTTTATCGGTAACCACATATTCTGCGTTTACGCCGGCTTCAATTTCGGTGTCCTGCATCAGAATCGAATTTTTCACTTTTGCGCCCTTGCCGATTTTTACGCCTCTAAACAGGATGCAGTTTTCGATTTCGCCTTCAATGACGCAGCCGTCAGCTACCATTACGTTCTTTGCGGAAGAACCGTTGATATAGCGGGTCGGATTATCGTCACGAATCTTGGTGTAAATGGGATTTTTGCCAAACAGCTGCTCCAGATTCTCATCCTCTAACAGCTTCATGCTCTCGTCAAAGTACTCTTTCAGGCTGCCGATGCGGGCTGCATATTCCTGATATTCATAAGCATTTACTTTCAGCTCATTCAGCTGAGGCATTAAGATATCACGCTCCAGATACAATCCGCCTGCCTTAAATGCTTCACTTACCAAATCAATCAGATGCTCTCTTTCAAATACATACACATTCATGGAGAAATTCTGGCAACCCGGCTCCTGAGGATTGATATGTATCCTCTTTACACGATCCCCGTCCAGATCCAGTGTGTAATAATTTCCTTTATTCAGCTCTTCGGCATTTATAATGCTCTGGGGAAGCGCTTCTTTGGTGTAAGCAATGGTAGCGTCTGCGCCGCTTTCAATATGCGCGTCCAACAATGCCTTAAAGTCAAAATTAAACGCAATGTTAGCATCTGACAATACCACATATTTCTCTTTCTGTGATTTCAAAAATCCCAGGATACTGCCAAGCATGCCGACACGGCCTGTATAAATTTCCATGTTCTTCTGTGCATAGGGCGGGAAAATATTTAATCCGCCGTTCTTACGGGACAGGTCCCATTCACGGCCGGAGCCCAAATGATCCAATAATGAAAAATAATTCTCACGAACCAAAACGGTAATATTGTCAATTCCGCAGTTCACCATACTGGAAAGCACAAAGTCGATCATACGGTAACGGCCTGCAAAGGGAATGGAAGCCATCAGCCGCTCGCTGGTCAGTTCAGGTACAAGTTCATCATAAGCATTGGGGAAAATAATGCCCAGTGCATTGGTGTTACTGGTATTCATCATCGTTTATCACCATCCTTTACATTATCACTCACCATGGCATCCGGCCCGATTACCGCTTCATCGCCCACATAAACGCCAGGCCCTATCGTTGCCACGCCTGCTGCATCGCCTTCCGGCATCTGTCCAACTACAGCATTCTGTCCAATAATTACATTTTCAGCTATGATGCAGTGCTTTACTTTCGCACCGGCTTTGATGATAGAATTGCCCATAATTACAGCGTCTTCTACCTCTGCCCCTTCTTCTACCTTTACGCCCGCAAACAGAATCGAATGCTTGATGGAGCCTGAAATGTTGCAGCCGTCTGTAATCATGGAATTTTCCACCGATGCCCCTGCGTTGATTTTATGACCGGTCATACCGCTGTTTCGGCTGTAGATCTTCCATTTTTCATCAAACAGGTTGATTCCACTGTTTTCCGGATCAAGCACTTCCATATTTGCTTCCCACAGGGAAGAAATGGTTCCTACGTCTTTCCAGTAGCCGCTGAACCGGTAAGCGTACATTTTTCTCTCGTCTTTTAAAAGGTTCGGAATGATATTGTTTCCAAAGTCATTCTCAGATTCCGGATCTGCCTCGTCCTCTTCCAGATATTTTTTCAAAATATCCCAGTTAAAAATATAAATACCCATGGATGCCAGATTTGATTTGGGCTCCTTGGGCTTCTCCTGGAATTCTGTAATCTTATCATTTTCATCCGCAACCATCAGTCCGAATCTGGACGCCTCTTCCCATGGCACCTCCATAACCGCTACAGAGAATTCTGCGCCTTTTTCCTTATGGAACCGGAGGAAATCGCTGTAATCCTGTTTACAAATCTGGTCGCCGGAAAGGATAATCACATACTCCGGATCATACCGTGAAATAAATGAAAGGTTCTGGTAAATTGCATTTGCCGTACCTTTATACCAGTCAGAACCGGATGCCTGCTGATAAGGAGGAAGCACATGAACCCCGCCGTACAGACGGTCCAAATCCCACGGCTGCCCGTTTCCGATATACTCATTTAAAACCAGTGGCTGGTACTGTGTCAGAATACCTACCGTATCAATTCCAGAATTAACGCAATTTGACAGCGGGAAGTCAATTATGCGGTATTTCCCGCCAAAGGGAACGGCCGGTTTTGCCAGCTTTTGGGTCAGCGCATAAAGACGGGACCCCTGTCCGCCGGCAAGAAGCATAGCTATCATTTCTTTACCCATTTTCTCTCTCCTTTGCTTTTAATAATTAATTTTGGTTCCGGGGCTGAATTACACCGCTGAAAAAGCTGTCGCCCTCACTGATTACGGCCGCTGCTTTTACTTTTCAGCAAAGTTAAAATCTCCCAGACCCATTGTTATTATTGTACAGGATTATGACTTTTTTGTAAACAAATTATTGCAATTTTACCATAAAAACCTTTCTTTTTATGAGATTTGAGCAATTTTGACATTTTTTCCTTGGATTCTTATGCCTAATCCGCAGCTTTCACGAAAAATCTTTCAAATATTCGTTCAGATCTGTTCCCGTAATCTCTCTTTTCACTACACCTGCAGTCTCAAAAAAGGTTCTTGCAGCCCTCCCATTCCCCGTGTAAAATAAAATCAGCAAAGGAGGTTTCCCCATGGAAAACGCATATGTGTTAGAAATTTCAGATTCCAAATTCAAAGACCTGTTCCTCTGTTTCTGCGGCTATGCCCAATGCGAACCTCTGCACAGCTTCGGCCCTGCCGCCCGCCCCAACTATCTGATCCATTATATTATGGACGGAAAAGGCATCTACCAAACCGGAAAACACAAGTTTCACTTAGAAGCAGGCGAAGGCTTTTTAATTGAACCGGATGTGCTCACTTATTACCAGGCAGACCGGGAACAGCCCTGGAGTTATCTCTGGGTGGGATTTTCCGGCAGACATGCGGGGGAATATTTAGAGGATTTGGGATTAAACAGCAGACAGCCCACCTTCCGCTCCAGTCAGGGAAAAGAACTGAAGCACCTGATTCTGAAAATGATGAAATGCCAGGATGATTCCGTTACCAGTCAGTACCGGCTTCAGAGCCTTTTATACGGCTTTTTTGAAATTCTCTCCCGGGACGTATCTTCACAGGAAGAAATGGAATCCATGGAAAATTTTTATGTGGACCGGGCCATCAGCTACATCCGCAACAACTATACCGCCGATATCAAGGTCACAGACGTGGCCAACCATTTATGCGTCAACCGCAGCTATCTCTACAAACTTTTTAAAAATTCCCTTCAGATGTCGCCTCAGGAATTTCTGACCAAGTTCCGGATTTCCCGGGCAAAAGAGCTTTTAAGCATCACAAAGCTGTCCATTGAAAATGTTGCATTGTCCTGCGGCTATCAGGACGCCCTTGTTTTTTCCAAGGCATTTAAGAAAAATACCGGCATTGTGCCTACGGTTTACCGGAAAGAACATCAGAAAATGATACAGAAAAATCTAAAAGAAAATCAGGAATTACTGGAAAAATTAAATACAGATCAGACCTTTCAGAAGCTTCATCAAAAATAGCGGTAAGATGTTTAAATAATTACATCAGGAAACATTTTGACTGTATACGGCAACAAAATAGGCTACCTGTTTTTTTCTCCTGCAAGTATAATATAGCTAAGTTGAGAGAGAAACATGCGCGCGCAAATCTTCTCACTTAATATTTACAACAATAAGAGAATATTGGAGGATATTATGATGAGTAAGGAAACAACAAAAGCTGCAAATCCAACTTACAAGCATGTATCAGCAAGGGAAAAATACTGTTTTGGAATCGGGGCAATCGGAAAAGACGCCATTGTTAATCTGGTGGGAGCATTTCTGATGCTGTATTTTACAGATACCCTGTATCTGGCCCCGGCATTTGTAGGCGTTTTATTCTTTGTGGCGCGTATCTGGGACGCTGTGAACGACCCGGTCATGGGAATGATTGTAGACAACACCAAATCCCGTTACGGAAAGTTCCGTATCTGGCTGATTGTGGGCACGCTGCTCAACTCGGTGGTATTTATACTGCTGTTCCACAGTTTTAATTTGAAGGGAACCACCCTCTATATTTATGTATCTGTCATGTACATATTATACGGCATGACCTACACCATTATGGATGTGCCTTACTGGTCCTGGCTGCCCAACCTGACCAATGACCCGAGAGAACGTGAAAAAGTATCTGTTATCCCCAGATTCTTTGCCAGTCTTGCAGGATTTTCCGTGGCAACCTTCGGCCTTTATGTCATCCACAGCCTGAACCGGATGGCAGGAGAAGACAACCTTTACGCAGAGCACGGATACACCGTATTTGCCGTTATTATTGCAGTGATCTTCATTGTTACCATCGGAATCACGGTCTGCAACGTAAAAGAAGAATCCACCCTTGGAAGCAAAACAACCAAAACCAACTTAAAACAGGCATTTACGATTATCTTCCAGAATGACCAGTTAATTGCATTTATCGGCCTGCTTCTTACTTTCAACTTATCCACGCAGATTGCCAAAAGCTTTGCCGTGTATTACTTTAAAAATGTGTGCGGCAACGAATACCTGTATTCCATTTTCGGATTTGCAATCATTGCTGAAATGCTGGGCCTTGTGGCATTCCCGAAAATCGCTGAAAAAATCAGCCGTGAAAAAGTATATTTTGCCGCTTGTTTCCTGCCGATTCTGGGCTTTGCCCTGCTTGGAGCATTCGGCTTTATCGCACCGAAAAGTTCTGTATTCGTAATTATAAGCTGCGCATTTATCTTCTTCGGTTCCGGCCTTTCTTTAGGCGTAACCACCTGCTGCATGGCCGATGTCATCGACTACGGCGAAGTCAAATTCGGCGTCAGAAATGAAAGCGTTACCTGTTCCGCACAGACGTTTCTTATGAAAGCTGCCACGGCCGCTGCCGGCGGACTTTCCGGCGTAGGGCTTCAGATTGTAGGATACAATGCCAAACTGGAAACCCAGTCTGCAGGCACAGTTTTCGGCATCCGGATTATGATGATTGTGATTCCGATTATCCTTGCGGCAGTCAGCTACATGATTTACAAACGTTTCTATATCTTAAAGGGACAGAAAATGGAAGAAGTAACTGCGAAATTAAATGAGATACACAGCCAAAATGCCTGAAACTTAAGGCAAAAAGGAGGTCACTCATGATTACTTATCATGAAAAAAGCAAAACATTTCATCTGTACAATGATACTGTCAGCTATATTATGACGATTCTGTCAAACGGCCACATGGGCCAGCTTTATTTCGGAAAAAAAATCCGCGATAAAGAGGATTTTTCCTACCTGCTGGAAACCTGTGAACGGCCCATGACTTCTTATCTCTATGAAACTGACAGAAGATTTTCCTTAGAACATATCCGCCAGGAATACCCGGTATTCGGCTCAACGGATTACCGGCAGCCCGCTGTGGATATCCGCCAGGAAAATGGAAGCAGGATTCTGGATTTTCAGTATCAGAGCCATACCATCACAGAAGGGAAGCCCGCATTAGAAGGGCTTCCGGCAACCTATACAGAATCCGGCGATGAAGCGCAAACCCTTACCCTGATTCTGAAAGACCCGGTTACCGGCGTCTGCGCAGAGCTTTTGTACACCATATTCCGCCAGGGAGGAATCCTTACCCGCAGCGTCCGTCTCTGCAACCAGGGGAACGTCCCGGTGCAATTAGAGCGGGCCATGAGCCTTTCTCTGGATCTGCCGGATCGGGACTATCAATGGCTGCAGCTTTCCGGATGCTGGGCAAGAGAATGCCATATCCGCAAAAGAAACCTGGAACCAGGCATTGTGTCCATTGGAAGCATGCGGGGCAACTCCTCCCACGAGCACAACCCTTTCCTGGTATTAAAACGGGAAAACACAAACGAATACCAGGGGGAAGCCATTGGATTTTCTCTGATTTACAGCGGTAATTTCCGCATTCAGGCAGAAGTGGACGCTCACGAAACGCTCCGTGTCCTGGCCGGAATCGATCCGGAAACCTTTTCATGGAAATTAGACTGCGGCGAAAGCTTCCAGACGCCGGAAGCTGTTATGGTTTACACCGATCAGGGATTGAACCACATGAGCCAGACTTTCCACAAGCTGTATCAGAAACGCCTGGCAAGAGGCTGCTGGAGAGACAGAGTACGGCCCATCTTAAACAACAACTGGGAAGCTACTTATTTTGATTTCACCGAAGAACGTCTGGTGGAAATTGCCGCCAAAGCCAAAGAATGCGGCGTGGAGCTTTTTGTTTTAGACGATGGATGGTTCGGCGCCCGCAGCAGCGACAGAGCAGGACTTGGAGACTGGAGCGCCAATCCGGCCCGCCTGCCCCGGGGAATCAAAGGGCTTTCTGAGAGAATTGAAGCACTGGGATTAAAATTCGGCCTTTGGTTTGAGCCGGAAATGGTCAACAAAGATTCTGATTTTTACAGAGCCCACCCGGACTGGATTATTTCAACGCCAAAACGGTCCGCCTCCCACGGACGTTACCAGTATGTACTGGATTTTTCCAGAACAGAAGTTGTGGACGCTATTTATCAGCAGATGTCCAAAATTCTGCGGGAGTCGAAAATCTCCTATATCAAATGGGATATGAACCGCAGCATTACCGAATGCTATTCCAAAGTTTTGCCGCCCGACCGCCAGGGAGAAGTGTACCACCGGTATATTCTGGGCGTGTACGACCTGTATGAACGGCTGATCCGGGAATTTCCGGAAGTGTTGTTTGAATCCTGCTCCAGCGGCGGCGGAAGATTCGATCCCGGTATGCTGTATTATGCCCCTCAGGGCTGGGCCAGTGATAACAGCGACGCCGTGGAGCGGCTGAAAATACAGTACGGAACCTCCATGTGCTATCCCATCAGCAGCATAGGCGCTCACGTATCTGTCACGCCCAACCACCAGGTGTTCCGCAACACGCCCCTGCATACAAGAGCAAATGTGGCTTATTTCGGCACCTTCGGTTATGAACTGGATCTCAATAAATTAACAGAAGAAGAACTGGTAAAAGTAAAAGAGCAGATTGCCTTTATGAAACAGTACCGGGAAACGCTGCAGTTCGGAACCTTCTACCGCCTGAAAAGTCCTTTTGAGGGAAATGAAACGGTATGGATGGCCGTCAGCCAGGATCAGAAAACTGCGGTGGTGGGATGGTACCGGACGCTGAACTGCGTCAATGCTTCCTATACCCGGGTGCGTCTGGATGGATTGAACCCCGAGTATTGTTACTGGAATAAAAACACCGGACTGTGCCACTACGGCGACGAGCTGATGCATGCAGGGCTGATTACCAGTGACGATACCGCAGGCCAGGTTCCGTCAGACGCCCTGCCTCCCAGCGATTTTGAATCCAGAATCTATGTACTGGAGGTGGAAGAATCTTGACCCGCGAAAAAAAATACTCGCCTGCCCGGATTCTGATGATGCTTGTGGGAATCCTGTTAATCGGCATGTGCGTGGCCTCCTATCGAATGAGCGGATTCGGGGTAGACCCCTTTTCCTGTATGAACCTGGGCGTCAGCGGATTTGTGGGCATGTCTTTTGGCACCTGGCAGCTGATTGTAAATGCCGCTCTGCTTGTGGTTGTGTGGTTTACCGTACGAAGCTGCATTGGGCTCGGTACGATTGTCAATATGGTTTTTGTGGGATACACAGCAGATTTTCTCTGTTGGCTGTTCTTAGATCAGTTTGGGCTTCATGTGACAATGCCTCTGCGCATTTTCCTGTTGGCCCTGGGCACGTTGTTTGCCTCCCTTGGATGTGCATGCTATATGTCGGCGGAAATGGGAATCGCCCCCTATGACAGCGTAGCGTTTATTGTCACAAAATATACAAAGGACAAAGTTTCTTTCCGAATGGCAAGAGTGCTTTCTGATTTGATTGTGATTGTAATAGGAATTACTTTCTGCCTTTTGGCAAAGAATAGTCTCTGGGAGATTGTGGGCCTGGGGACAATTGTCAATGCCTGCTGTAATGGTCCGCTGATACAGTTTTTCCGGGAGAAATTTGAAAAATTATTGAAATAGACGGCAAAATTCCTCACACAAACTGATGATATTTGGGTACGGACGGTATTGCAGGCAGGCGTTCCCTCACACAAACTAATGATATTTAGGTACGGACGGTAATGTAGGCAGGCGTTCCCTCACACAAACTGGGCAGCGTTTCGGCGAACTAACTGCTAACGGAAACTAAGAAAGTCAGGAAAACCTTCCTTTCTAAGTCTCCGTAAGCAGTGGATTTCGCCTCCACTAAGGACGCCCATGAACTGTTTGCTTAGAGGGAACGCCTGCCTGCATTTCCTGTGTACCGAAATATAATAGGTTATTTGCGGGAGTATACCAGCTGACTGAGAGGTACATTGTTTTTCTTCCTGAAATGGGCGCACGTTATAATGTTTATTAAACAAACTTTAAATCATCTTTCAAACGCACACTGGAATTACAGCAAATAACTGTATTTCGATACACAGGAACAGCAGGATTGCCCTTTCGCTAAGCAAACAGTTCATGGGCGTTTTTCGTGGCGGCGAAATCCACTGCTTACGGAGACTTAGGAAGGAAGGCTCTCCTGACTTCCTTAGCCGAAGTTGGCAGTTAGTTCGCCAAAACGCTGCCCAGTTTGCGTGTGAAAGGGCAATCCTGCTGTTCCGTCCGTATCCAAATACATTGTGAAAGGGCAATGTTCCGTCCGTATCCAAATACATTGTGAAAGGGCAATGTTCCGTCCGTATCCAAATTGAATATATTCCTCCCAATATTAGTATGCTATAATAAATCCACCTGACAATTTTATTTTTGCAGAGATAACATAAAACAGGAGGTCATTATGCCCGGGTTTACCACACACTATTTATTTGGAGTTAACGCATACAAAAGATTACAGCCCACACACTTGAAAAAAATCATTCAACAGGAACACAAAGCTTACAGTTTAGGGCTGCAGGGCCCTGATCTGTTTTTCTATTTTCTGCCTTCTTACACAATTCACAAGAACAATATCGGTTCTGTGGCGCACACGGAAAAAACCAATGAATTCCTCCGTCATCTGCTAAACAGCTTGACGCTGTTTCCAACCCGCAAGGAACAGGAAATTGCAGAGGCTTACATTGCAGGTTTTTTCGGACATTACATTCTGGATACCCACTGCCATCCCTATGTTTACTGGAAAACAGAATTCAGTGAAAAAACCAATGAATATCACGGCCGGCATATAGCCCTGGAAACGGAAATTGACGCCAGGCTGCTGAAGTTTTACCGGCAAGTTCTCCCTTCCGCTTTCCGGCAAAATACCACCATAGAGTTAAACCATCTGCAGAAGCGCACCATTACCCGAATTCTGCACTACGTGTATGCCAGAACTTATCCGGAGCTGGGCATTCTGCCCCTTACCATACGGACTTCTATTTTCTCCATTCAGACCGGAACAAAATTCCTGCATGATCCCTCCGGAGCAAAGAAGAAATTCCTTAGTTTTCTGGAAAAACGGTTTTTAGGCCACACACTGTTATCCACACTAATTCCCGGCATAAGCCTGACTGTCCACAGTGATCCCCTGAATCTGGGCCATAAAGTGTGGAAAAATCCCTGGGAGCACACCCTGGTTTCCACAGATTCTTTTTTTGATTTGATGCGGACTGCCCAAAAAAGATATCTGCACATTCTGGAAGAACTGAACTGTCTGCTTTCTGAGCAAAAAGAAAGCTCCGCCAAAGACAGGGCTTCCTTAGACCGAAGCTGTTTTTCAAATTCCAAAACAGAGACCACACAAAGCAACTGGGAGCATCTGTTAGAACAACTTGGAAACCTGTCCTATCACAGCGGACTGGATGCGGGGATTCCCAGTTAACTGTTTTACAAATTTTATTTCTCATTGAAGTGAAACCAGATGCAGTTCGAATTGTAAAGTCTTTTAAGAAAGAGATAGGAGATTATCCATGGATATGTTATAATGCTTGTGTTGTCCAACCTACACCCGGCAACGGGAGGAGGTGTTTACATGGAGTTATTCTTCACATTTCTTGTGACTGTCGCAGCAGGTGTGGTTTGCCACCTCATCAGCAAATGGCTAGACAGGCACGACAAGGGCAACAAATAGCCTAGTGGATGCTTTGCCACTATAAAAATAAAAGAAGAATCCCCCGACTGTACGCCATTACGGTCGGGGGATTCGTTCTTTGCCTACATGGTATTCTCCACATTTCTTTGCCTACTGGCATTATAGCATATGCAAATTTTAATTGCAAGATGCATTTCCTTTACTGAATAGCAGAATTATTACCCGGTAAATGCCGCGCTAAATTCCGAAAAATTCTTTGATCTGTCCCAGGATTGTACGCATCAGTCTGATTCTTGCTTCCAGGCTTGCCCAGGCAATGTGGGGCGTAATCAGCAAACGGTCGCTGTCTTTCATATTTTTCAGAGGATTGTCAGGGCTCATAGGCTCCGCGCAGAGAACGTCGAGAGCGGCTCCCCGGATTTCCCCTGCGTTCAATGCATCTGCCAGATCCTGCTCTGATACAATGGGACCCCTGCCCAGATTCAAGAAAATTGCAGATTTCTTCATCCTTTCAAATGCCTTTTTATCCATCAGGTTCTCTGTCTCAGGAGTCAGCGGCGCATGAACGGATACAATATCGGAGGTTTCCAGCAATTCTTCAAAACTTACCCTTCGGTAATCCGGCTGATTGTTCTTCCCGGTGGTGGAATAATAAATCACATTGCATCCGAACATTTTAGCCGTTTCCGCCACCCGTCTGCCAATGGCGCCCATTCCGATAATTCCCCAGGTTTTTCCGTCAATCTCTGAAAATTTCTTGTCAAAATGAGTAAACAGGCAGTCAGCTACATATTTTTCAGATTTCACATATTCATCGTAATAGGGCAGATGCTCCACCAGATAAAACAGCATGGCAAACGTATGCTGAAGCACAGATTCCGTGGAATACCCGGCCACATTGCGCCATGCAATTCCCCGTTCATCCAGATAATCCTTGTCCAGATTATTGGTTCCTGTGGCTGTCACGCAGACCAGCTTCAGATTCTTTGCTTCTCCGATGCTTTTCTCATTAATAGGAACTTTGTTCAAAATAATAACGTCCGCATCCCGGGTACGCTCTCTGGCCTGCTCCGGTGTGGAAAAATCATATTTTACCATTTCTCCCAATGCTTCAAACCCGGATAAATCAATGTCGTCCCCAATGGTCTTTGCATCTAAAAATACTAATTTCATACAATTTCCTCCTCTATCATTAACCTGATCGTTTTTTTATCATATTCCGCCCTTTCGCCGCCGGAAGCAGTTCTCTTTGGAGCTTCTCCGGAGTTTTTTTCCCTTATATGGGCGGCTTCTTCCTGATATTCCGGGAATTCTCCTTCTTTTGCAGTGCAGATATAACCGCATCCGTTTCCCACCTGATATTCAAAATACCCTTTACGGGGATATCCAAATGCTTCCAGAATTGCCATAATCGTTCCCCCATGGGCCACCAGGGCCACATGCTCCCAACGATTTTTACGTGCCTCCCTGATGCATCTTCGAAAAGCCTCTCTGCAGCGGAATTTAAAATCTTCCGGCTGCTCTCCGCCCGGAAATCCAATGGTTCCCCCGCTGTCAATGTATTTCTGATAATCCGCGTTTCCGCTTAATTCCTGATAATTTTTATATTCAAATTCTCCGAAATCCATTTCCCGGAACTCTTCTATGAACTTTGTCCTGTTTTTCCCAAAAAGAAGCTCCGCCGTCTGCCGGCATCTTAAGTAAGGGCTTGCAAACACTGCGTCCATCACCGGAAAATCCCGGCTTTTTTGCCTCAGCCGTTCCTTTTCCGCTTCTAATATTCCCTCGTCCGTGCACCCCAGATAACGGTGCTCCCGGTTGCCCTGAGTGGCTCCATGGCGGATAAAATACAGCTTCATAAGGATACCCTTTTTTCATTAATCAGCATTCCCTGAAACCGCTCCACACCAAACTGTTTGGAAAAATGCTGACATTTGCACAAAAAGAGATAATATATATTTTTCCCGCACCCATGCAGAGATTCAAAATTTCCCTGCCCTTTGGCAAGTATTAAATCGGCGGCGTCCAGAATTTTTTTCCCTTCCTCCGTCAGTTTGTCATATATCACGCCCTGAATAGAACTGTTATTGGTAATCACAGGCACTTCCTCTGTAATTCCAACCATCTCAGCATCTTCCAGGGTTGCGTCATTGATGGCTTCCCCGCCCCGGACCATAGCTGTGATATGTAACTCTGGATACGCTTTTTTTAACTGGCGGAGCACGATTTTGTCCAGCACAATTTCCCCGCAGTTATCCATAATATATACCAGGTCAGAAGCCTTCCCAAGCTCCCGGCACAGATGATTGTACTCCGTTTCATCCAAATAGTCGTTCTCCCTGCGAAACAATTTCAGAAATTCTTCCTTCGTCACATGTTCAACGGCAGAAAAATCAATATAATTGCCAATCCGCGCAAAACGGATGGCCTCTTTTAAGGTATCCCGGCTTTTTTTGATTTCCTGTTCCAATTCCTGTTCCATCTGAAGCAGAAGATGGTTAAATTCCTGCTTCATCTGAGCAATTTTCTCATCTTTGCCATAATATTTTTCCCGCAGTTCTGTCAGCAGAGCGCTCATCCAGGGGGCATTGTGCTCCGGCCTGCTGTTTCCAAGCAATGCCATTACTTCCCGCATAAAAGCCGTTTTTTTCTCTTCATCTTTAAAATTCTCAATCAGACGTTCCTGCTGATTCACCAGGCAGCACATGCATTTTGAATATAACAGCATTGGTTGTCCTCCTTATCCTTATAAATGGCCTGCTGCAATTATTATACGATAAAGCAGTTTTTTAATCAATCCATTTATGGCTTATAAACCTGTTCCCCCGCCCAGGCTCCTGCTTTCCTCCCTCCCCAGGGGGAAAAATCATACCCACAAAGCCTTCCTTTCCATTGACGTTATAAATTCCGTAATATCCGCTGGCTTTTGCTTAGTACCATTAACTTTCTGTCTCCCACTTTACCCGGCTTCCGTTTTCCGTTTTTTTCACTATCAGCTTCCGTTCCATCTGTTCTTTCAGTTCTGTTACATGGGAGATAATTCCCACCAGTCTGGTATTGCCGGCCAGTTCATTGAGAATGGCAATGGCCCGGTCTCTTGCTTCTTCATCCAGAGAACCGAAGCCTTCGTCTATAAACATGGTATCCAGATGCACCCGGCCCGCCGTATTCTGTATCACATCCGCCATGCCCAGGGCCATGGAAAGGGCTGCCAGAAAAGATTCGCCGCCGGAGAGGGTTTTTACATCCCGCACTTTATCGGTTACCAGGTCATACACATCCAAATCCAGTCCCGCTTCCCCCTGTCTGCCCAGCTGCTCCACTTCCCGGCAGCGGAGCATAAACTGATTTCCGTTCATTTTTACCAGTCTCCGGTTTGCCTCTCCGATAATGGTCCGGAAGTAACGCCGCTGAACGTAAGTCTGAAAATCCAGCCGGATATGCTGCGGCAGGTTTCCGTTGGCTGTTTTATCCAGGTTGCTGACCAGTTCATACTGCTGTTTCAATGCTGTCCGCTCCTGGTAAAGCTTCGCAAGCTGCCGTCTGGCCCGCTGATTTGCCGCCTTTCCTGCTGCAAGTTTCAGCTTTTCTTTCTCCAACCCTTTAGCTTCCCCTTCCAACTGCCGGCTGTACTCTGACAATCCTTCCAGTTCCGCCGGCTCTTTGCCTTCTAATTGCCTGAGCAGCAACTTCTGATTTTTCTGCTGCTCTGCCAGGATTCCCTGACTCTCCGCTATATCCTGCCGCAACTTCTGCAAAGCTGTCTCGGCTGCTGCCTTTTTATTTTCCAGAGATAATTTCTCCTGTCCGGCCCTCTCAAGGTGATGTTTTAATTCACAGGCTTGAGGAAAAGGCAGTTCCTTTTGAATCAGCTCAAGGGCCTGTCTGGAGGTCTCCCAGGCAAGCGCCGCTTCGTACTGCTTTTTCACCAGTTCTTCCTTCTGCTGTTGGCACAATGCCTGTTCTTCTGACAGTTTTTCCTGTTTCTTTTCCTGCTGCTTCAGCCGCTTTTCCTGTTTTTGGGCCTCTTCCAAAGCGGCAGACGCCTGCTGCAGTCCTGCCAGGCATTCTTTCTGCGCGGGTTTTATCATTTCTGGCTGAAAAGAATCTCCAAAGACGCGGGTTCCGTCCTGCTGCAAAAGCGAATGTTCTCTTTCCCAGTCTTTTTGCGCCTTCTGATAATTTTCCCGGCGCTGATTTAAGGTCAAATCCGCCTGCTCCCGATCCTTTTTCGCTTCCTCCACCTGCTGCTCCGTTACGGCATGAGGGGAAAGCTCTGCTTTTTGGGGATGTTCTGTTGCGCCGCACACCGGGCAGGGCTGTCCCGGGATGAGCTCCTGCGCAATAATCCCCACCTGCTCCCGAATAAAACTGCGGTTTTTCTCCTCATAGTCCCGGCTTTTTTCCTGAAAAAGCTGCAGTGCCTGTTCTGCCTCCTGCCGCGCCTGCTTCTGTTTCTTTCCGTATCTTAAAACGCGTCCATAGGTATCTGACATTTCCTCCAGTAACGCTTGTTTTGCTGTCAGCTCTTTTACCGTCTCTGCAAGGGCTGGTATTTTAGATGCATCTTCTTCCAGTTTTCCTCTTTGTTCCAGGGCCTTTTGCATCATATTCTGAATCTCATTCAGTTTCTCTTCCGTCTGCTCTAAGGCCTGGCGGGAGGCCTGCTGTTCTTTTTCAGCCCGCAGAACCGCTTCCTGGGTCTCTTTTAAAACATCATATTTGGGCAGCAGATTCTTCCATCCTGCAATCTGCTCGGACAATTTCGGAAGCTGCGCTTCTAACTGCAGACAAAATTCCTTAAATCTCCGGGACTTTTCTTTCTCCTGCTGATTCTGCTGAGTCAGTAATCTGGCGCGGGCAGCGATTTCTGCTTCCGCCGTCGTTTTCTGCTGAAAAAGCTGATTGAGTTCTTTTGCCCGGCGGATACGAAATGCGGTTTCCTCAGACTGCTTCCGGTTTTCAGCTTCCTGCTGCCGGATTTCCTGTTCCCGCTCCCCCATTTCCTGCAGCAGATGTTCCAGGGTTTCAAGAATCTGCTTCGGACTGGTTTCCAGTTTTTCACAGATTTCCTCCCATTCCTTTCCATAACGGCTTTCCGGCAAATAAGTGACCCCCTGGATTTCATGGCTGCACAGCTTGCGGTTATCCTCCAGTTTTCCGTACAGGGATTTGCTCTGATCCCGCAGCTTCATCTGAAGGCTGGCATACACATTGGTGTCAAAAATCCTGGAAAATATTTCCTTCCGTTCTTTGGAGGATGCATGAAGCAGCCTGATAAATTCTCCCTGGGCAATCATGGCAATCTGGGTAAACTGCAAAGCGCCTACGCCCAGGATTTCTATAATTTTCTCATTGATTTCCCGAATTTTCCCCGGAAATTCCCGGCCGTCCGGCATCCATAAGGTGACGGAAGCATTTTCTTTGGTCAGGGTATATGTTCCCTCTTTGTTTTTTCGCCTGCTGGTGCGTTTATAATTGGGATTTCTCTGAATCCTGTATTCCTTTCCGCCGTAAAGAAAGGTCAGTTCCACAAAGGTGGGCACATCCGGGTCTGCATACTGGCTGCGCATCATATCCCCGTCCCGCCTGCCGCCGCTTGTCTGGTCATACAGCGCATAGGTAATGGCGTCAAAAATAGTGGTTTTTCCGGCTCCGGTATCCCCGGTAATCAGAAATACGCCCTGGCTTGCGTCCGCAAAATCTATGGTTTCTTTTCCGGCGTAGGAACCGAAGGCCGACATTACAAGTTTGACTGGTTTCATGCTGTTTCCCTTTCCTGCCGCGAAAATTGATCCAATATTTCTGCAACAATCTTTTCTTCTTCCTGATTCATGGGCTGGCTTTGCATTTCCTGATAAAAAGCCCGGAAGGCTTCCATAGGCTGAAGCAGGATTTCTCCTTCTTCCTCCGGCTCCAAAAGATTTCTGGTTCTGGTATTATCCACCCGCAGCTCTAAAATAAAATCATAGACTTCCTCCAACTGTTCTTTAGGGCGGTAGGGCTCCTTTTCATCGGTGAGGGTCACGCTGATAAAGTCATGGCAGTTTTCTTTTGTTGCCCGGCCGATAATTTCCTGCAAAAGCCCCCGTTCCCGGCGCACTTCCTGCAGGGGAGCCAAAGGCAGCAATTCGATTTGGATTTCCTGCTGTTTTGCTCCCAGAGTCACCATTGTAACTGCTTTTTTGTGAAATTCCTCGCTGACAGAATATTTCAGCGGCGTCCCGCAATAACGGATGTGGGGCGCTTTTACCATCTGAGGGCCGTGGATATGGCCAAGGGCCGCATAGTCAAACTGCTCTATCACAGACACATCAATATTATCCAGGCCGCCGACGTGAATCACGGCCTGTTCAGAATCACAGGATTCCGGCTTCTGTCCCTGATTTGTATAAAACTGGTGGGACAACAGCACATTCCTTTTGCCGAAATCAATTTGTTCCCGGGAAAGAACTGCCCGCACAGCGCTTTCATAATCCGTCACAACGCCTTCTTCAAATAAATGCCGCACATACCCCGGTTTCAAAAAAGGCAGCAAATAGAAATTCACTTCTCCGTGTTCATCCTGCAGGACCACTTTTTTCAGGAAATCTTCCGAACCGGCCGGAGCCTCTGCTGCCACGTAAATCTGATGTTTTTCCAGAAAGGAACTGGCATAGCTCAGCCTTTGGGGATTATCATGATTTCCGGCAATAATCAAAACAGGAATCTGCGGGGTAAGTTCCGCAAGTTCCTGCAAAAAACGGTCAAATATGGTATATGCTTCCCCGGAGGGCGCAGAACGATCATAAATATCCCCGCAAATCAAGATCACATCCGGCCGGCGTTCTTTTGCCAAAACTGCAATTTGCGAAAGCACCGCCTGCTGATTTTCTTTCAGACTGTAATAGCGGAGCTGTTTTCCGATATGCAGATCTGATAAATGAAAAATTTTCATAGGCTCTCCATTCTGCCGCCTGCTGCGGCATTTGCAAATATGCTCTATAACATTTACATACAAAGCTTTCATTATCCTGGTCATCCGCTGGTCTGCCCCTGGATTCTTCTATGCGATTTTTAAATACCGCTTCAGATCCTCCATCTGCTTTTTGGCCTGCTGATATCCCTCTTCATACAAAGTGGTCAGTTTCTTAGGATCTGATTCGGTTCTTCCCACTCCATGGGTGGTTTCCGGCGCAATCACAAAGATTTCTCCGGCCTGTTCCCGCTCCATCAACTCCTGGATACAGGCATTGTACCGTTCGGGCCTGGTCTTAATATCCTCTGCAACCTTCGGATATTTTTTATATAATTTCTGGGAAATGTCTCCTGCACGCTCTGTTTTCTTCACATAGCCCCGTTCCCTGGTGAGAATCACAATATTCTTATCGCAGCCTTCCTGGATGGCGTGTTTGTAGGGCACAGAGTCAGACAGCCCGCCGTCCAGATAGTAGCGTTTCCCTACTTTCACCGGCTGAAACAGAATAGGCAAAGCACAGCTTGCCACCACTACGTCAAATTTATCATCCCGTCTGGGAACTTCCAGATATTCCGGCTCCCCGGTATGGATATTGGTCACGCATGCCTCCACTTTGCCGGGAAAAGCCTCAAATGCGTCATAGTCAAAAGCCTCCAGCTTGTTGGGAACCTCTCCGAATACAAAGGGAATATTGTAAAAGCTTCTGTCTTTTAACAGATGACGTATTCCCATATACCGCTTATCCTTCATATATTTCTGCGCAATTTCCAGGTTTCTGCCTTTTTGTTTTGCCAGATAGGAAACTCCGTAGGCAATGCCTGCAGATACCCCGATAAAATAATCCGGCATAATATTTTCCTCTAAAAATGCATCTGTGACGCCGCAGCTGAATAAAGTCCGGCTTGCGCCGCCCTCCATGGTAATTCCAAGCTTCATTCTATGTTCATTCCTTTCATTTACTTCATTTTGCCGTTAGTATTTTACCGCATTTTCATTCTCTTTACAATGACAATCTTTTTAAATATTACTCCGGCGGTTAAATATCGCAACAGATGGAAATTTAAGCAAGTAAAAACGTCGATATTTAACCGCCGGAGTAATAGTATCTAATCCCCTTATTTCCCGACAGAATATACCGCTTTCCGTACAGGATATGCACCCCTTCTTTTCTTTCCCTTCCAGTCTGCGTATAATAATCACATACCCTTTCACTTTTACACATTAACGCGAAACGACAAGGAGATGCCTATGAATTCATACGTAATCCAAGCATATCCCTATCAGAATGTTGACATCTCTCCCTGGCAGAAAAAATTTATCTGCAGCGAAGAAGAGATTGACCGGCAGATGCTGCGTCTGGCAAACCGTCATATTACCTGGACGGAAGGAGAGCCGGTATCTGTCGGTGATGTGGTGCAATGCCGCCTTGTTTCCAGGCTGCCCAGATTTCAGAATGACAATCTGAGCCTGACCGCAGGCGCCGGGCTTTTCGACGCAGAACTGGAGTCTTTGCTGATAGGGAAGAAAGCCGGAGATACCATCCGGTTAGAAAAAGAAAACACCGCGATTACCGGAACATTGATTTCTGTGAAAAACAGGCATGTGCCTGCTGTCACGGACGAATACATCCGGGAGTTATCCATTCCGGATGTGTCTACCGTACCGGAGTACCGGGACTACCTGAGAGAACAACAGCTTCAGGCCGCTTTTTCCAATGACTGCTGCGAACCTCTGATGCATATTCAGAACACCGTACTGGAAATGAGCGAAATTCTTCTGCGCAGGGCCGACTGGAAACGCTATACTAATCTGAAATTACAATATCTCAGGGGACTTGCAGCCTTTGAAGGATTTGAGATTGAGACTATGACCGCCAAAGATTTCGAAGGCCGGATTCCGGTGAAATCCTACGGCGGACTGGTGGCTATGCTTCAGGCAGAATCCTGGGATACCTGCTGTTTCTCCCTGTTAGGACAACAGCTGACCCAACAGCATGAGGCAGAAACGTCAATCGCCCCGGAATATGAAGCATCCCTTCAAAATCTGGCGGACACCTGGCGCAAACCCAATCTGCAACTCCTGAAACCTTTGATGAACTGACGAAAGAAGGCTTTGTAATCGCCGATTTCTTCTCATCCACCTGCGTTCCCTGTAAAATGCTGAGCCAGGTGTTAGAGGACATTGAAGCCGAGCTTCCTTTTGTTAAGATTGTAAAGGTGAATACCACAGACTATCCGGAATTCAATGACCGCTTCCGCATACGGGCCGTTCCCACCATTCTGTTCTATCAGAATGGAGAACAGAAAGAAAAGCACATTGGAATGATGGCTCCTGAAGAACTCAAAGAAAAAATCAAAAATTATCTCTATTGAAAGGAAAATTTGTTATGAAAAATTATAAACATATACTTACCATTACAGCAATTACAGTAACATTTTTACTGACGCTCTGGGGCTGCGGCAATTCCGGGTCCAAGGCTCCCAATGCTGAAACCGCCTCTTACGATGATATTGTGGCTTACCTGAAAGACGGCGGCGTCATCACAGATGATAAGAATCCCGCTGACATCAACAATGCAGAAGGCTATGTGACAGACAATACCGGAGGGGAATTCCCTTCTGCAGAAATCGCTGATAAAGCCTGGGATTACGATGGGCTTTATCTTTTCTGGTGGGATTTGGAAAACCCGGGAGATTTAAAGGAAAATTATGATTCCATAGCCAACAACAACGGCGTCATTGTTATTGCAGGCGGTGCAGCCGTTCTGGAAACGGCCGGGTACAACGGCCCCTTTGCAATTGCCTTTTCTGAGGATTATGCCCAGAAAGACAAAGCGCTGGAATTGTTTCAGGCAATGCCGGAGTGAGATTATGGAAGAAACAGGAACCTACCCAGGTATAAAGGAAACCATGCAGAAATTTTTCTCCATGCTGAAGAAGGCCAGACTGCCATACCTCTGGCTGATTGGCTATATTGGCATTTCAATGATTTTGGCAAATACAGGCATACAGGTGACGGAATATACTGCGGAAATGTTTGCAGGAAATGTGAGCTTCACAGGCATAATCCTGCCTTTTCTCCTTTACTCCCTTCTGTCACTCTGTATTTCTTCTATTTCAGGCATTGCCTCCGGGCTGTGCACGGCAAGAATTGACCGCAACTTAAGACGCTCCCTCTGGGACAGCATGGTTCATCTGCCTTTCCGGTTTTATCAGGACAACAGGCCCAAAGAAATGATTTCCCGCGTCACCACGGACGTAACTGCCGTCAGTCAGCTTGTCATGCAGGTTTTTCTGGAATTTATCACAACCTTTTACACCTGTGTACTGATTTTGGGAAAAATTTATTCTTATGACTTAAAACTGATGCTTACTCTGCTTGTTATCCTGCCCCTGCAGATTATCATTGCATGGATTGCAGGGCAGCTCCGTTTCGGCTTCGGCAATGAAGTAAACCAGAAACAGGCGGAACTGACCCAGGGGATTGCAGAGCGAACCGGCCAGTCCCTGCTGATCAAATCCTTCGGCACAGAAGAAAAAGAAGAAAAACAGATGAGCGCAAAGATGAAAAGCCTGTACCATGCTTCCATCCGCAATGCCTGGACCGTCAGTATGATATCTCCCTTTTACACCGTTGCCTCCGCCATACAGTTTATTCTGCTTGTACTGGTTGGCCGCAATTTTTATTCTCAGGGAGCCATCAGCCTGGCCCAGTGGGTCGCTTTCTTTGCATTTGCAAATCAGCTGATCAATATTCTGACCTCCTACACCGGATACTGGACAAGCCTGCGGGCGGCTCAGGGAAGCGCATTGAGAATCAGCAATATTATGGCATGTCAAAAAGAAGAGCTGCTCCCCGGCAAACAGGTGACCGCACTGACCGGTGATATTGCCTTTCACGATATATCCTTCTCCTTTGGCAGCAAACCGCTGTTTCACCGTCTGAACCTGACCTTACCGGAGGGGAAAATGACTGCCGTAATCGGAGCCTCCGGCAGCGGAAAAACCACCCTGCTGAATCTGCTTCACCGTCTGTACCCCTTAGACGGCGGCTCTATTTCTATCGGAGGCCAGGATATTGAAAGCTTCAGTAAGAAAAGTTACCGCGCTTTAGTCACCTATATTACCCAGGAAGCCGTACTTTTCTCCGGAACCATACGGGAAAATCTGGTTATGGGCTTAAACCGTGAAGTGGAAGAAACAGAATTAGATGAAATCTGCAGCGCGTTGGGACTTACCGGCTTTATTCAGTCCCTTCCATTGCTTTATGACACTGTTATTGAGGAAAACGGCGGGAACTTTTCCGGCGGCCAGCGGCAGAAGCTTGCCATTGCACGGGCCTTTTTAAACGCCTCAGACTACCTCCTGATTGACGAAGGCACTGCCGCTCTGGATGCAGCCGCAAAAGACCTGATCTGGAATACCGTCAAAGAACGCATGGCCGGCAAAACCGTTATTTCTGTCACCCACAGCAAACAGGCCGTTCTTCATGCCGATTATGTGGTAGTCTTAAATCAGGGAAAGATCGAAGGCCAGGGCACATTGGCAGAACTGATGGCAGAGAATACATATTTCCAGGAATTTATCAAGGAGGGCAGCCATGAAAAAGAATAAAGTCTGGGGGCCATTCCTCCGTTTTTATACAAAATTTCAAATCCCCTGGCATTTTTATCTTATTTCCGCCCTGCTGGGCATGCTCAGCGCAGAGCTTATGATAAAAATTGCAGATATTACCATTCAGGTAAACAACGGAGAACTGCAGAATTCAGTGATCATTTCTTATGCCCTGTTCAGCGTCGGCAGCGGAATTGCCATGGGTCTGCAGGCAGTCACTTCGGCTTACGGGGAAAAAACCGTAACCATGCGCGCCCAGTCCATGCTCTGGAGAAAAATTCTGCGTTTTCCACAGAAAAGCATTGACAAAGAACAGCCTGCAGAACTGATTTCCTGTATTACAAACGACGTTACCCAGGCAAGCACCGCCCTTTCCATGATTTTTCTCGCAGTATCCTCCCTGTATGCGTTTGGGCGGGCATGCATTGTTTTTGCCGGGTACAACAGCGTCATGGTTTTTTATATGCTCCCGGCTATTCCCTTTGCAGTCGTACTGTTTTTCCTTGTGGGCAGACTGGAATACAACTCTCTCCGCAAACGCTACGCAGCCCTGAACCTTATGACTGCCTGGTTTTCCGAACACCTGGCAGCCGCAAAATATGTAAAAGTCCAGGGACTGGAAGAGGAAGAAAAGAAACTGGGATATCAGGCCATAGAAAGCAGATACCGGGCAGATATCTATTACACATTTATGTCCCAGTTTCAGGTTATTTTAAATTCCCTGTATACAAATTTATCTTCCGTAATCCTCGCTCTGGGCGGTTCCTCTTTAATCCGCAAAGGGCAGATGGCCCAAAACGGCATCAGCGCCTCCAATGCTTATATGGGCAATATCAACCGTTACCTGGCGGAGCTGCTGACCGATTACCAGACTGCAAAAGGAACCCAGGGCAGCCTGTTCCATGTAAACCATTTGATGAGTGTAGAAGAAGAACCGCTCCACAGCGGGAAACTGCCGCCCCGGGAACCGGGAGCAATCACTTTCCAGAATGTTACATTTGGCTACAGTACAGAGCATCCCATTTTAAAAAATGTCAGCTTTACAATTCCCGCCAATCAAAAGACCGCAATTATCGGAGAAAACGGCTGCGGCAAATCCACGATTTTAAAGCTGATTCAGGGATTTTATCAGGCAGACAGCGGAACCATTGCCATAGACGTCCTTCCCCTGAAGGATTTTCAGCTTCACCAGCTCCGGCGGCAATTTGCTTATGTGCTCCAAAATACCCCGCTGTTTTCCGGCACAATTCGGGACAACATCACATATGGTTTCGAAAATCCTGTTGCTGAAGATGAGGTAATCGCCGCTGCAAAACAGGCCGGAATACATGAGTTCATCCTTTCCCTGCCCCAGGGCTACGACACTCCGGTGGGCGAACAGGGATCGAATCTTTCCGGCGGACAGCGTCAGCGCATTGCCATTGCACGGGCCCTGATCATAAAGCCTTTGTATCTGATTCTGGACGAAGCCACTGCAAGCCTGGATTATCAGACTGCCGGCCGGATTATGCAGCTTGTGGCAGACAGCGGACAGACGGTCCTATACATCTCCCATAATATAGACGAATCTATTCAGGCGGATCATATCATCGTAATGGCAGAAGGAGCCGTAGAAGCCTGCGGAACTCTGGAAGAGATAAAATCCCGCAGTGAAACCTTCCGCTCCTTTGCCGGCGCCCAGGGAAAGGAGCGGCCGCAATGAAAAAATATACCATAGCCTTCAGCGCTTTTCTGCTTCTGATTTTTACTGCCATGCTGATTTATACTGCGCTGAGCCCTGATTTCGTCCCTCCTGTTTCCATACGGCAGCAGGCTGATCTTTCGGAGGACAATCCCATCTGGGATAAAACGCTGGACGATCTGGCCGATTATTTTGTAGAAGCGCAGGTGCTTCCCAATACAGAATATAACATTTTGGTGGCAGGAAACGCCACAGATGCCAGACTTTACAGCGGCGTAGAACTGTACTGGTGGGATTTGGAGCATCTGACCCCGGAAGATAAACTGTTTAAAAATTACCAGAACGGCCTGGAAAACGGCTTTATTCAATGGACGGAGCAATTCAATGTTGAGATACGCGGGCCCTTTGCGGTAGGCTACTATGGCACCTATGCCGGGGATGTGGACAAGATGCTGAAAGCATTCCGGGATTATTGCCGGGAATAAACCCTGCCGGGCGCGTGTTCACGGAGGTTCTTGTAAAAACGCGCCTTTTATGATATGCTTACCGCAGACAAAAACAAAAGCAGTTGGTATAAAGGATGAGTGATTGCAGTGGCAGCAGGAGCACACATAAAAACTGTTTTGGTGGACAGCAGCGCCGGAATGCGCAGCAGCCTTTCAAATCTTTTGGATATCTACCGCACCTTCCGGATCGTTGCCCAATTTGACGACGTTAATTTAGCCAATGACTATATTTTAAATCATCCCGTTGATCTGGTGTTCGTACAGCTTTCCATCGGAAATCCCCAGTACAGCGGAGATGGTTCCTTTATGGTGGGTTTTCTTTCCTCACAAAACCCCGATCTTCTGATTGTCCCCTATTCGGATAACCCCCGGGACGCTTACCTGACACAAACCTTAGGAGCCACCTCCTTTTTCACACTTCCCATTGATGTGATGCACTTTCAGCGGGTCATTCAGAGAATTTCCTATCTGTTTGAACTGATTTGCATCAAGCGGGAGTCAGAAAACCGCAGCATCATGATAAAAAATAAGACAGGCTATCAAATCGCAAAATTCAGCGATATCCTCTACATTGAAAACAGCAACCGCAAAAAGAAAATTGTCTGTGTCAACGGCAGTGAAATAGACGTTTTAAATTATACCATGGATGAACTGGAGCGCCTTTTGGAAGGAAGTTCCTTTTTCCGCTGCTACCAGTCTTTTATCGTCAATCTTGATAAAATTACCTCCATCCGCACCGATTCCGTCAGCCGGACTTATACACTTTCTTTAGAAGGGCTGCAGGAGGAAATCCTGCTCAGCCGGGAAAAACAAAAAGAAGTGATTGCACGTCTGCAGCAGCGAAGTTCCAATATCACGATCTGAAAACACAGCAGGAGAAAACCATGATAACTGAAAAAATTTACCAGGAATACATTAAAATTCTACAAGAAGAACTGATCCCGGCCATGGGATGCACCGAACCCATCGCCGTTGCCTACTGCGCCGCCCTTGCCGGAAAAGCTCTGGGCAGCCAGCCTGAAAAAGTCATCGTAAAAGCCAGTCCCAACATTATCAAAAACGTCAAAAGCGTGGTAGTTCCCAACACCGGCGGACAGCGGGGCATTGCCGCCGCTGCGGCTGCAGGCATTATAACTGGAAATCCCGATGCCAAACTGCAGGTATTGGCAGATATTACCCCGGAGCAAATGAAACAGCTGGCCGAATACTTAAATCATGGAGAATTTCTGGTGGAAAAATCAGAAAAACCCTATGTGTTCCACATTGAAGTCTCCCTGTTTGCAGAGGGGCGCACGGCAAAAGCCGAAATTGCAGGGCATCATACCAATGTCATCCGCCTGGAAAAAGACGGAGATTTGCTGCTGCACAAAGAGTATGAAGAACAAGCCCATACGCATACCACTGACCGAAGCCTGCTTACCGTAGCCCAAATTGTGGAATTTGCAGACTGTGTAAAAATTCCGGATGTCCAGGAGATCCTGCAGCGGCAGATAGACTATAACACTGCCATTGCAGAGGAAGGACTGCGGGGAGCTTACGGCGCCAAAATCGGAAGCATTCTGCTGAAATCCTACGGCCGCAGCATCCATAACCGGGCAAAAGCCTATGCCGCAGCAGCTTCCGACGCCAGAATGAACGGCTGCGAGCTTCCTGTGATTATCAATTCCGGCAGCGGCAACCAGGGGTTGACGGCTTCCCTGCCCGTTATTATCTATGCCAGAGAGCTCTACGTCTCTCAGGAAACCCTTTACCGGGCCCTTGTTGTTTCCAACCTGGTTACCATTCATTTAAAAACCGGCATCGGCCCTCTGTCCGCCTACTGCGGCGCCACCAGCGCAGGATGCGGCGCAGGCGCAGGCATCAGTTACCTGTACGGCGGCGGATGCGAAGAAATCACCCACACCATTGTCAATGCCGTGGCCATTGGCTCCGGCATGATCTGCGACGGCGCGAAGGCAAGCTGCGCCGCCAAAATCGCCTCAGCCGTAGAATCCGGACTTTTAGGCATGCAGATGCAGCGAAACGGCAGTGAATTCCACGGCGGGGACGGTATCGTGGTAAAAGGCGTGGAAAATACCATCCGAAACGTAAATATCCTTGCCAGCGAGGGGATGAAAGAAACAGATCAGACGATTATCCGGCTGATGACGGAAGAAACCTGCAAAAATTAATTTCAAATGCAAAAAACTGCTACAACTGACTTTTTCAGACCTTGTAAAATTTTCCCAAAGGGGTATAATAAACATAAACAGCAATATTTCTTACAACCAACGCCAAGGGGAGGGCATCTTCCATGAAACAGACACAGGAAATCCAAATGACTTATTCCGGCCTGCTGCCGCAGAAGGACGGAAGCAAAATTGTACGGGTAGTATTTGAACGGGGCAAAGACTTTGCGGAAGGGATTGTCCCCTCCGGCAAAATGGAAAAATCTTCCGGCTTTACGCCGGAAGAAATAAAGCAGCTGAGCGATTATCTGCTCCAGAATGGAGATGATATTCTCACGAAAGCAAAGGATGTGAATCCCCTGCGGAACTGGATGAAGAAAAAATAAACGTTTCAATCCCATTTTGGATGTCAGAATTCCTTTTTTTCCATAATCCTGATACTTATTTTTGCAGACAGCAGCAGGAGAACCAGCGCCAGCGCCATTGCAGCCGCAGCTATCATGCCCCAATTCCACTCCGCTGCATGGTCTATCAGGGCAGCCAGCTCCAAATCTATATTCAAAATCTCTGCGGCTTTTTCCGTAAAAATAAACACCACAACCACCGCTCCTATTGCTGCAACAGATACGATTCTGCCCTTTTCAGCGCCGAACTTAAGTTGAAAAGGAATTATTACTGCCAACAGTATCAGAATCACCGGCAGAACCTCAACGGCAATCAGCAAAGTATCCCGAACCGGCATGATTTTTCTCATTTCTCCTGTAACTGCGGCAACCAGAACAGAAAACAGCCAGCAGCTTATCCCAATTATCACACCGAACCCATATTTTTCCAACACATACCTGGCTCTGGTTACAGGCAGAGAAAAGAGAAATGCGTTCCCATTGTCAAATTCATCATAGCTGATAGTGCTAATGGTAAACATGGCTCCAAGAACAGTCATATAACTGATAATAAAAGACGTATCTTTTACAACCCCTGCCATCATTACGGCAATAAATCCAATGGTTACGAAAAATTTCTTCTGATTTAACATAAGTTTCATATCTTTAATCAGTAATCCTTTCATACCTTTTACCTTCCTTTCACACATCCCCGCGTATCATCATGGTAATCAGTTCGTCCACCGCTGCCTTCTCAATCACAGCACCCGGATAATTTTCCAGATAATATCCTCTCTGATTGGTCAGGCAGCTATATCCGAAGCTTTCCTTTTTATGGCGCAGAATATACTGCTTATCCAGTTCTGCATACTGGCTGCTGCTGACCTTTATTACGGCATAGTCGCTCAGCAGCACATCGGTATCTTCATGAAGAATCATTTTTCCATCATGTATCATGTAAAGCTCGTCGCACAAACTTTCCAAATCTCCGGAAATATGGGAACTGATCAAAATGGAGCGTTTTTCTTTGGCTTCCATGTATTCCCGCAGAAGCTCCAGCAGCTCATCTCTGGCAATCACGTCCAGTCCCACGGTAGGCTCATCCAGAATCAGCAGTTCTGACTGATGGGAAACGGCTGCAATCACCTTCAGCTTCGCTTTCATTCCTGTAGAAAACTCTTTAATTTTCTTATTTACCGGCAGCCCGAACCGCTGTACCTGTTTCATGAAAAAATCCCTGTCAAATGTATCATAAAGATTGGTCAGCACCGGAATAATATCATGGATATCCAAATATCCGCTGAATCCGGAGTCTGACAGAACTACTCCCAGTTTCTGTTTATCCTTTACTGAAAATTTCTCCACATCCTTGCCGAACAATTCCACTTTTCCGCCGTCTCTGTGAATCAGTCCCAGAATTGCCTTAAACGTTGTGCTTTTCCCTGCGCCGTTCTGCCCCACCAGTCCGGTAATGCAGCCCGGCTTAATCTCCATGGAGCAATCCAGGGTAAAATCCCCGTACCTTTTCACCAAATGCTCTATTTTCAACATCTTCATCCCTCCATAATCAATTCAAATAAGCTCCTGATGTCCTCGTCGCTGATTCCATATCTTCTGCCTTTTAAAATCGCCAGCTCCAGCTCCGCTTCCAGTTCTTTCTTCTGCTCCTCCATAAGAAGTAATGGATTGGCTGCGGCCACGTAGGTGCCTTTTCCATGGACTGTTACCGTAAATCCCTCTGCTTCCAGACTGTCATAGGCTTTCTTCACCGTCAAAGCGCTGATTTTCAGCTCCTTCGACAAGGCACGGACAGAAGGCAGATTATCATTCTCCTTCAGCTCCCCATTGCGGATCAGCGTTTTAATCTGGCCTACAATCTGTTCGTAGATTGGAACCATCAGGGAACCATTTATAATGATATTCATGTTTCACTTTCCTCCTTGTTGCAAACAGTATATAACAGTATTTGACTGTTGTCAAGTGTTATATACTGTTTATTTCAATTAATTCTGTACAGCATACAGTATTTATCCAGAAACCAGAACGGCGGGAATATATATAACTGGATGAATTCCTCAATGGGGATGAAAAGACAATTCCATAAAGTATGGGGCCGCCGGAACATGAAATTTACACACATATCTGGTTATGATACTCAAAGAATCACACCATATATTGCAAAAAATTTCTATCTCCAGACAGCCCCAATTTCGTTAAATAACAGATTGAAACAAATTCCTGATCTCTATTCTTCTTCCCTAACCCCCAATAAATGAATCGGATTCACCTTTAAATTTTTCCATTGTTCCCATTATCATCACACAATCAAATGCCGCATTCCGGCTCTTGTTCCGTCTCCACTACACTCTGTCCGTCACCCATTCGATTCTGCTTTTCCGCAATCCGCCCGTCACTCATCCGATACAGCACATCCGCCTGCCGGGCAATGTCCGGATCATGGGTGACCAGGATGACGCATCTTCCATCTTCATGGGACAGCTTTTTCAGGTTCTCCACTATCCGGCCGCTGTTGGCCGTATCCAGGTTTCCGGTAGGCTCGTCCGCCAGGATAATCGGCGCTTCTGAAGCTATGGTTCTGGCGATCGCCACCCGCTGCTGTTCTCCGCCGCTTAGCATCCCTGGATATTTCTTCAGCATAGCTTCGTTTAATCCCACGCTTTCTAAGATTTCGTTGATCCGCTCTTTCCAGTTTCCCTTCTTCCGTCCGGTAAGCCCAAGGGGATAGGCGATGTTTTCCTGCACCGTCAGCAGCGGAAAAAGGTTGTAATTCTGAAAAATAATGGATAACTGCCTTCTTCTGAGATCATCTCTGTTCAATTCCCGGTAGCTTTTCTCATTCAGATAAATTGTCCCTTCCGAAGGCAGATCAAGCCCGGCCAGCAGAGAAAGCATTGTGGTTTTCCCGCTTCCGGATTTTCCCTCAATAACGCAAAACTGCCCGGACTGGAACTGGGCGCTCACTTCCCGAAGCGCATAAGTCGTCTGGTAATGGTTGCTGTAACGGTAGCTGACATTTTCTATTCTTAATTTGTTCATGTTTGATCCTTTCCTAGAAAACTTTTACATTGGGACACGGCAGTCAATCTCGGGTTGCCCTTCGCTCACAAACCAGACAACGCTAATAAGTTTTTCCAATATACAACACGTTTTTCCTGCATACAACAACAGCAGAAAATGCCGAACCTGAAAGCTGAACAGCCATAAAGGCAAGAAACACTCTCAGCCAGGTTTCGGCCGGAAATCCATAGCCGGCGCAGAGCAGCACCACCATAGCCGCCCCGCTTCCGATGACTGCCAGAACACTTCCCTCCAACAGTAATTGCAGAATGATCTCAAATCTTTTCATTCCCAGGCATCTCATCAGGAAAATTTCCCGTTTCTGATTATGGATGAAAAGAAAGAAAATCAGCGCTTCCAAAAAGATGAGCAACACGAAAACCGGTATCACAAAGATCTGAAGAATCTCTATATTTTTCTTGATTTTAGAAGCTGTCTGAATATAATTCCTGTCATCCACAGACAAAGCAATCTGAGCAATATCCTCCGGTTTCTGGGTATCTATGGGAAAAAATCCCAGCTCCCTTGCCTGAGCTTTCCACTCATTTAACAGGAGCGGATTTCCAACCACCCCTCTGGCAGATGAAAAATAGAACGGCTTTCCTGCCGACGCATACTGACTCCTCAGCCATCCTGCCGGACAGATCATATTAGGCTCTTCAGCTGCAATGCTGTCATACAAGCGTCCCTGAAAAAATCCTACTACTTTTATCTGAACAGAGGTAACCTTTTCAAATCCATCCACCAGACCGATTTCGTTATATACTCCACTGTATAAATTCAGCTTAAGAATGTCTCCTTCCCGGCATTTTAGTCCCCGCTCCTCTGCATACTCTTTACGAATCAGGCACAGCCCTTCGTCTCCAGACAGCAGGGCTTCAAATTCCTCCATACTGACTGAAAGATTTTCCGGTTCTAAAAGAAATGCCGACACATCATTGGCGGTTGTCAGAAATACGCTTATTTTCTTTTCATCCTGACTGCTGAAACTGACGTTTCCGTAACTTTCCGCTGTCAGCACTTTATGGGTAACGTCCAGCTGCTCCAGCTTATCCGCCATCTCTTCCCGTATCCGAAGCCCCTGCTGCCTAATCCCGCTGACATCCGTCAGATTCATGGTTACGGGAATCTGCTGCCCCAAGTTTTCCAGGGCCCGATAGTTTCCTTCAATACTGTCAAGATAAATAAAGATAAAAGTGATAAAGATAAAAGAAATTAATATCAATAAAAAACTTCTGCCTTTATTTCTCACGGCATATTTTATTCTGTACATAGTTTCCCACCAACCTTTTGCATTTTACCATGCTTTATACACGCCTGTTTGTTCTCCTGCCCTCTTCTATTCCTCTTCCCTCACTCCCAGCAGCTGAATGGGATTCACCTTCAAATTCCTCCGGATCAAAAACAGGGACATGATAAATACCCCGACCACTTCCGCGCTTACTGCCAGAACCACGCTTTTTAACACAATTTCCTGGTTGACCGCTGCAAACACTTCCTTCTTTTCACTGGCTGCAATCCCTCTGGAATACATAGAACTGAAATACTCATCCTCCACAGATACTTTGTCAAGCATCATTGAATTGGCAATTCCTCCAATGCTTCCTCCGCTTACGGCTGCTAAGACGGCCAACAGTATAATCCCGGTAAGCAGCGACGTCCGGCACTCTCCCCAGGACATTCCCAGGGCCCGTTCAATGGCGGAACGCCTTCTCTCCTTTATAATCGCAGAATACAATAAAAATGCGCTGCTCGCTATCACCGACACCAGACCTGCCAAAAGTATAATAACGGCAATGGTCTGCAGATGATTCATCTGAGAAGCGAATTGCTCATATCCATTGTCATCAAAAGTAATTTCCAAGAGGGCAGCCTCCGGCAGTTTGGAAAATTCTTCATAAAAATCATTGATTCCTCCGTTTTTTATCTGAAAAGATGCATTATAACCCTGCATGGGACCTTCTGCAATGATATTCGACACCTGATCTTCCGGAACGGACGCACTTGGAATGATAAATTCATCCGGAAACAGCTCATATAAATCCATACCTGTTGACTGGCGGGAATAAATTCCTTTGATAATGTATTCTGATTCAAAAAATACATCCTGCTTTCCGCCTTCTTTATTTAATATATCTGTCCGGAACATCCAGGTTCCATCACCTGAAATAACGTTCTGCACGGTTGAATATTTATAATCTGTAAAATAGAACTGTAATTTGATTTTCTGCCCTATTTCGAGATGATTTAATTTGGCAAAGGTCTGTGGAACCAGACACACCTTTGAACCATTTTCATATTCCTCACTGCTGATATCTTCCCCTTCCACTACAGTTGCCTGCCCTTCATGAAACGGGCTTAACAGACCTGTATGATTAGTTGGCGTAACCGGCACTGCTTCACAAACCATTCTGTTTAATTCATCTATCAGATTCTGACACATGGCGCCTGTGTCTGTATTCCAAAAATCCGTTCCCATTTCTTCCCAACAAAGCGTCTTATCCTGACTCAGAGAAATTGTCAGCGGATAATATTCCAAAATATCTTTCATATCTGAATGACGATCTAAAACATTTAGCAATAGAAAAGCTATGTATGTCTTTCCGGCTTCCAAAGGCTTTGTTTCTTCCCTGTAATGATCGCAAAAGAAAATCGTTTTTCCTATCATAGACGCCTCCTCGCCTACACAATACACATCTTTCACTTCCACTTCTACCGGTTCACTGGGGATGCAGTCTTTCAGCGGAGTAAAGGCAATTAATGAGCTAGTCATTCTCTTTTCCTGGTTTGTGTCATAGGAAGTAACAAAATCAGGGCTTACCGCACCGAAAAACGGCCGCCGCTCCAATGGATGAATATATTCAACCTCAAGATCATTCAAGATATCCGGAGCTATGTACTGTGTATAATTTGAACTTTCTATTAACTTATATTTTTTCAGGGCTGCATCCCAGGTTTTTTTCATGATCAAGCTGTCCGGTTTCTGCGTCACGGTCCCTATAGTGGAAAAAGTGTCCTTCATCCGATTTATGGAATCCTGGACTCCCATCCACAGGCTGCATCCCAATGTGAAAAAAACAGTGCTGAGCATAATAATGCCAAAAAACAAAATGCTCATCCATTTTTTCCGAAACAGCTGTTTCAGGCTGTTTTTCATACATTCATTTTTTCTTTTCATCATTGAAGCTCCTTATTTTAATTACTGCCTCGGCGTTAAATATTTCCAATGATTAGTTCTTCCATATTTCCCGGGCATAGTCTGTCTCTGGACAAACCTGCTTCTGTGCCATATCTTTCGTGAGACTGTTTTTCTGCTTCTTATATCAAATATGAAAGACTGTTTTTCAACCCAGTTTGTCATATTACTCCGGCGATTAAATGTCGACGAATTTTACGCAGAATAAATTTTCATCTACAAGGCGGAAGAATGAGTTGTAGCGAGTGCTACAACGATTGATGAGGGTCTGCCCCTCTTTATCGGGCACAACGCGGCAGATGGAAATTTAAGCAAGTAAAAACGTCGATATTTAACCGCCGGAGTAATAGATTAGAAGATTTTTCAACACGCTCTAATTCATATCGTTTTGGCATAACCAACACCACCTTTTTCTTTAGTATACCATAGAAAAAGACAGAAAAATATATGTTTTGTGCAATATTTATTTTTAAGACACGCTCTAATATTACAGCGAGCAATCTATATTTCGATGCACAGGAACTGCCGGATTGTCCTTTGGCTAAGCAAACGGTTCATGGGCGTATTGTGTGGAGGCGAAATCCACTGCTTACGGAGTCTTAGGAGTGACGGCTTTCCGGAACTCCTTAGCCGAAGTTAGTAGTTAGTTCGCCGGAACGCTGCCCAGTTTGTGTGTCAAAGGGCAATCCGGTAGTTCTGTCCGTATCCAAATATAGATTGTTCGCTGTAGTACTAATGAACGTACAGAATAAAAAGAAATCCTGATATTTAACCGCCGGAGTAATAGAAATGAATCAAGAATGAAACCAGATAAGGACAAAAATAAGTTTTCGGAAAGTAACAGCATTGATTAAGAAAATTAGCTCCACGAGAAGCCATTTTGTGACAATGTCCGCAGATAGCGAGCATCGGATTGTATCAGCCACAACCCCAACCTTAAAGCCTTTTAAGAAAAGGATAGAAGAACATTAATGGATATGCTATAATTCTTGTGTTGTCCAACCTACACCCGGCAACGGGAGGAGGTGTTTCCATGGAGTTTGTCATATCTTTTATAGTCGCTGTTGCGGCTGGTGTAGCCTGCCACTACATCATCATATGGCTTGACAGTGACCGAACGGGCAACAAATAGCCTAGTGGGTGCTTTGCCACTATAAAAGAAAAGAAGAATCCCCAGACTGTACGCTACTACGGTTTGGGGATTCATTCTGCGTTCTCATGGAACTGTCATATCTTTTTGCCTATCGGCATTATAGCATATGCAAAAACTTTTTTCAATATGCTTTTGGCAATTTAAAAACTATCCTTATCTGGTATCAGTCAACTATAATAACTGCGTTCAAAACAGCCGCCAGAGAATACATCATTCCAATGTCGCTTCTATACACTTTTTTGTCCATCCTATCTCCTGACTCTGACGTTTCTTTTTTTTTCGTCTTTGCCCTCATTTTTTATATTTTCTATAATATCCCTACAGTATTTTGCCGTTATCATTCCGAATCTTTTTCAGTTTCTGATAAGATTCACTGCTTTCATATGCTTTAAACACTTCTTCTGGTATTCCTATCTCCGGCCCAAAAATTAATAGGTTTCGTATTATGTTCACCAAAAAATGTAATGATATACAAAGTCAGCGCACATAAGCCACAGCATATAAACGCAATAATTAATTCCAACAGCATAAAACATCTCCGTTGTGGCTGCTTTTTATTATACTTGAAAACACCTGGCTATTTTCGTCCAGAAAAAACATCCGGATCCTTATCGGCCAAAATAAGCGCCGTTTTTTATCTTCATATTTGTTGCCTTCCTATTGTTTTAAAACATATATTGTACACTTGCTAACTGCCACTCCTATATCTATTTAATATTTTTTTATATTGTCTGTATACAATGTAAATACCAACTGTACATTCAAAACATAGCACTCCAATAAAAATGTACACATGCAAAATTATTAACACTGGCGTAACAATAAGTATTAAGGCGCATCTCTTATATAAAGCTGCCATACTGCTATTATATCCTTCTACATCAGCAATTTCTAAACTTTTATCTCCGGCCCAAAAGTTAATAGGTTTCGTATCATGCTCGCCAAAAAATGCAATGATATACAAAGGTAGGGCACATAAACCACAACAAATAAACGCAATGGTTAATTCCGTCAGCATAAAACACCCCCACTTTGGATACAATACCCTGTCTGTATATTACCTTTTTTTCTAATAATTTGAAGATTTTGTCCAAAATAACGAGTTAATGTATTATCTTTATATGTGACTTCGCTATATTCTGGGGCTAGAAACTGATATCCGTTATCACTATTTTTCCTTATTGATAAATACATCAAATCTTTCTTTATTGTGTCATAATATGCAATAAATCCACCTTTGCAAAACTTCATACACAAAGGCAATTTATATTTCGCTAATTCATACGTTATAAAGCATGAACTAGATCTCCAATATAGTTTTTTTTCATCTCGATAAAAACCGTCACTTTCAAACTTTAAATTACATACCCAATCACTAACTATCGCATCATATACTTTATAATTACTTAAAAGGCCTTTGTTAAAATCAAACTCAATTTGAATCCTTCTATGCATTTCACCAACATTATATTGAATGTTCATCTCAAGCATATAACAACTTTTCCATAATTCTTGAATAATTTCGTTACCAATCATTTTATCATCATAAACCACAATATATTCATATTTATTTATCATACTATTTTTCATTGCCATATTCATTCCTTTTTAAATGATAAAAGGTTAAAAGTTAATTGCATTAAAAAAATGCAGGACACCTTCCACAGTTATTTTATCGCTTGGGAAGGTGCCCGCATAATTAAAGCAATTGCACATACTTTACTATTTTGAGACATCTTTTACCCAAGCGTATGTTACAGCTAATGCAGTTGCTCCGACAGCACCATTAAGTGCAGCTGCATAATTAACAACAGCTGCTGCATCAATCATGATTGCTGCATATGCAAGCATAACTGCTAATCCAATAGAACATTTAGGTTCCACAATATTCCCTGGCTGACTAGAAATTTCTAAATCATCAATCGATATAGAAATACCTTCATACTTTTCTCCCATTATTTCACCTCCTATCACATGATGGTTTAAATAAGACCACAACCACATACACTTTGTATATATGTTAATTCTTTAAATAACGATACTCCATCTGTCATGCAGTTTTCAAGGTATAAATATATCTGAAATGTATTCCTGCAATTTCTTCAAAAAATTTTATTTTTGAAGTTAATTTATAATAGTTCTTTTCTCTGTTACGTATATCAAGCAAAATTATATTACATAACTTGCAAAAACTTCAACATCAGAACCATCAAATTCTTGTTTTAACTTTCCTTTTTGTTCCATATACAAAGTTTCTACAACCCTTTTTCCAACAATGTCTTTTTCGTTAACGTATGTTATAAAATATTTACCATAATCATATTGTAACATACCTCTACTTCGTGTAAAAAATTTGTTTATAAATCCCAAAAAATATTTTATTACATTTTCTGATACATTCGTATCCATTATACCACCGGTGATAAATTTAATTTCAAATATAGATGTATTCACGTTATATGTAATTCCAATTGTAAACAAAACTTTTTCACCCTCTTGTAAACGAAACATCTTTAGTATACCAGCCTCATCTCCAGAATTTAACATTGCACTCGAATAATCAATTTCTTTGTTCCAAAATCCACAAACAAAATCATTTTGATTATCCAATTCTTTCTCGTTTATCTCGCGAACATACGTCATTAAATAATTATTAAAATTTTCTTCAATTTCTTTTTTAAATGGATCATAGCCCTTAAAATCCAATATTTTTAATCCCCACAATACTCTAAGTTCGTTTAAAATATCATTTTTAATCTGAAAAATATCTGCCTCTTTATATTTTTTTCTCAAAATCTCAGAAATGTCATCAATCGTATTTGTTCCGTTAATACACGAAAAAATCACCTTTGCCTCCTGATTAAAAACTATTGGCTCTGTAATAATTGATTCTTTCAAATAAATTGCAGCATCATTGCCATACATTTCAGTAAAATCAAATTTATTATGGTTTAACACTGGTATGATTTTTTCTTTCAAAATTTCACCTCATTATCCATACTTTCCTTTTTGTCATATATAATTAGCATATCATTCATAGCCAATTTAATATAATCATCTCTTACCAATCCATACTTTTCAAAATTCGCAATATTAAGAATAAATTTACTAAAAAAAAATTCAATCCATTTTCCAGCATGAACAAAGACTTCATTTACCATATTATTATAATAGTGTTTTGCTATTAACCAAGTGTTTTCATCAATTTGCCGAATACTTACACCTGCTGAAAAACGACAATAACAATTATTATTTATAGAGGCAACTATAAATGCTAAAAAATTCTCTCTTTCTAAATTACATTTTCTATACGTTTCCAATTGTTGTTCGTTTTCCACTGCTGGACATGTAAAACAGCTATTAATAAATTCACATCCCATACAAATACTACTATTATCTGCCAGCTTATTCCCACATCTTCGTTGTGCTTCTTTTATTTTTTTGTTTAGGTCTCTATCATTTAAATTTGAAATATCACCAATACGAATATCACCCCACTTATTATTTTCTTCTAAAAGAGAACATAATTTCAAAGTTCCATCAGCTCCCAATACAATTTCGTCTTGTAAAACCGAGCACCCAAATGTGCTAAAATTCAAGTCAATGCCAAAACATGTATTTAATTTTATAATTTGATACGGATAAAGTGATTTAGAAAATATTGTATATCTTTTCACATCAAATCTTTTATATTCTAACATCATATTTTTAATATAAGTCATCACTTCTGTTTCATCTGGAATTATCTCTTTATATCTCTTTGCTTCTCCAATCAGATTAATAGTACCAACATTGACAATTTCAAACAAATTATTATTCAAAAACTCAATTAATTTCAGGGGTTCATGCAGATTGTTTTTACTGATTGTATATTCTAATACTAGACGGAAGCCTTTATTATTTTCTCTAAAAACTCGCTCAACTATTTTTAATGCATCAATAACCTTTTTATAAGTTCCTGCCCCTCTAATATAATCATTTGTTACCGAATCTACACCTTCTAAACTAATTATAAGAGTATCTAACCCTGCTTTTAATAATTTTTCCACCTTAGAATATGTCAAAAGCGTTCCATTAGTAATAATACCAGTTCCAACACCTCTATTATGCGCATACTTTACTAATTTTTCTATGCTGTTATATAAAAGTGGCTCTTTTGACATAAATAGAACCTGATTTATACCTAAATCTATCAAACGTTTTAAGAATAATTTGTTTTCATTGGGTGTACATTCAGGTTTATATGTCACTTCTGATAGCATACAATGTTTACATTTTAGATTACATCTATCTTCTATATCCCACTTTAATGAATAGCTTTTCTTTTGTACCTCTAACCCTCTGATCACATTAATCCTCTCCAACAAATATACTATCTATACAAAACCTATTTTCATTACATTCCAAAGATATTTCATGAACTATATCTTTTACCTCTGAACTTATATACATATTCAAATCTTTATCGTTTCTCAAATACACAAATTTTATTTTTTTTATTAGATCTCCCCAAGATACTTTCAATAACTTTAATGCTTCTTTTATAAAATAATTTTCTTTAGAATAATATACTAAAACCTCGGCGGACTTTATATGTGTTCTATAACTTTCTGGAAGAGCTACTACCAAGACTCCAACTATCTCTTCATTATGAAACATTATGCAGCACCATAGTCTTCCCAAAAAAATGCTTTCTCGTAAAAAAGAATATCCGCATATTGTTTTTTTATTAAGCATTGAATTAATCCACACATCATTATTATTTATATGTTCATCTAGCCACATAGATAATACATCCACATTTTCTTCTGTCACTTCTTTTATATCCATAACTGTTCTCCTCAATATTCTAGTGTTCAATTACATCATAAACTATATCATTTTCTGTAAATATTTCTGGCATATCAAATCTTTCACTTACATCCATTTTATTAGCTTCAGCTATCATCTCTCCCATTTTTTTTACTCTATCATCTTTCCACACATCTAAAAGTCCTTTTTCAATATACTCTTCCAAACTATGCTTTCTCAAGTCACCAACAACAAGCGGTAGATAAGGTGAAACAATAAGTTGACCGTAGGCACTTATACTTAAATACAGTAACTCTTTATCTCTATAAAATGACAGATGCTGTATTGGATCACCCCACTCTATCATAAATCCCTCTTTAGCATATTCCATTTTTTTAGCCATTAAAATTCTTGCCAATGCCCTATATTCTGATATCCCAAGTATTTCATCATTCAAATTCTTTTTAGCTCGTCCTAACAACATTAACGGTTGCATTCTAAAAGATTCAACACCTAATCCCTTTACTAATTCGATTATTTCAGTAACATCATTATAATTTCTTTTTGTGGGTAAACATGCAACTGACACTTTAATTCCATGTTTAACCAATAATTTGATTGCATTGACAGCCTGATTATACACGCCATCTTTATTTCTTATCCAATCATGTACTTTTGAATCCAATCCATCTAAACTAATTTGAACCATATTTATTCCTACACTTTTTAGTTCTAAAACTATCTGCTCATCTATCAATGTGCCATTAGAAACTATATTTATATTTAATTCTGGCAATTTTTCATGCAAATATACAATACACTGTAATAAGATATCTTTTCTTAATAATGTTTCCCCGCCACAAAAACACATACTTCTTAAGGATTTTATTTCAGACAAACTCTCCATAAGATAAAGCAATTCATCATCTGTCATTTCTTTTCTCAAATAATTCTGCTCTCCGCTACAGTTAAAACAATGCAGGCATCTCAAATTACATTTATACGTAATATCGACTGATGCAATTGAAATCAAATTTTTCTTCATATTTTTCCCCTCTATACATATATAATATTATCCGCATATGGCAAGAATTCTTTATCATGAGTTATGACAAGAACCAATGCCTTTTTATCATTCGCATATGTTTTTATTAATTTATATAAATTACATTTACTTTCTATATCCAAATTTGTACCTGGCTCATCAAACACCGCTATTTTAGGTTTTGTTACCAATGTTCTTACAATGCCTATTTTTTGTATATTACCTGCAGACAACTGAATTCCACCAACACCAATTAAAGTCTCCATCTTATACGGCAAACTTTCAATCACATCTTTCAAATTAATTTGTATAAGAATTTCTTTAAAATCTTCATCAGTAATCACTTGTTCTCTATCCAAAAGAATATTATATGCAAGTGAGGCATTAAAAATCTGAGTTACTTCAGTACAATATGCAACATATCTGCTAAATTCCGTTTTATTGATTTTTTTTATATCCAGATTATCTATAAAAATCTTAGACTTTTCAACATTTAACAATCTTGTAATAATATTTACTAAAGTAGTTTTACCATTTCCATTTTCTCCGATTACTGCAACCACGCTTTGCGGCTTCAATATAAAGCTCATATTATTTATCACATTCTCCGCCCCACCTGGGTATCTAAAGCTCAAATCATTTACAGTCAACGCTTTTTCTAATCTAAATTTTTCCGTTCCCTCAATATGAGACTTTTTAAATCCCATATATTCTTCACATCTTTTAAAACTAATACAAGCCTGAGGATATTTAAAAATACTATCCAATAAATTAAATATAATCCCAGATATACTACTAGACAAAATCGAAAAAATTATATATTCGCCAACAGTTATACAATTATCATACACAAGAAAAGCACCCATAACAATCAAAACAATCGACCATATATTATTTGAAAAACCATTAATTATATTTAGTAAGGAAAAATGTAATGTATTTCTACTATCAATTAGGGAATACTTATGAATCTCATCTTTTCCTCTACAAATCCTTTTTTCTTCAATTCCTGCACTTTTAATCAAAAGAATGTTATAAAAGTTTTCTTGAATTTTTGACATTAAGCCCTGTTCGCTCTCTTTCTGTCTTTTTACTAGCTTGGTTCTATACTTTCTCGTTAAAAGTACAATTAATACATTTATACACAAAAAAAATAAATATACAATTGTCAAAAGATGAGACCATAGAAACAATATAATAATCCCGCTCAAGGCATACATTATACGTAGTGGGACATTCATTAAAGCATCCAAAACATAAATGTGCACTACACTAAGATCTGAAAACATTCTATAATACAAATCTGCAGGTGTGCTTTTTAAAAAAAAAAGATATTCAGAATTAATTACATTCTCTAAGAACTCACTTCGAATTATTGCAATTGAATTAGCAAACAAATCAGCTGATAATTTCTTTGTTACTATGCCCAACACAAGAATTATAATATATATGCCTATTATCATATGTATTCCATGCGTTACTAAATACTTTATATTCCTATTATAAAAAGCAACATCAAAAATCCTCTGATTCACAACATTCATCAATAATGATAATATATTTGTTATCAGCATCACAAGTATAGTAATTATAAACCTTATCTTATTTCCTTTTAATGACCTAAAAACTAGCCTTATCATGTTTCCTCCATATTCTCAACCACTTCTTTACACCTTTATGCAAAAGTTCAATCATCAATTAGTTACTCAAGCTTCCCACATTCAAAACCAACTAAATGCCTCTAATTTTCTGGCTTTAGATGTGGAAAACTTAAACAAATAATCCTTGAAGATTGTGAAATAAACCTGCTCATTAGTTGAAAAACTTTTAACTGCCCCATAATAACGCTACTCCACAAACCTTCTAAAAAAAATGAGTAGTTGGAAAAATGAATTTTAATATATCATCCCACAAAGACATTAAACTAACATCAAAATAACCCATAACAGCTCCCTCCTCCCTGATTCAGATAGTAGCAGATACTGTTATGGGTTACAACTCTAACCTATGGAACGGTCAGATAACTTCTCAAACGGTTCACCTATTTTTCAATATTACTTCCACAATAAACTTACTTGGTTCTCTTGTCACTTTCAACGTACCGGAATACCGCTTTAGCGTATCACGGACATTACGCATTCCAATCCCATGGTTCCGCTTATCCCTCTTTGCTGTCCTTAAAAACTTATTCGAAAACTGCTCTCCAGTTATTTCCAGAAGCGGCGCGCTGTTTTCAATTTTTATTCTCAGATATTCCCTGCCCTGTTCCATTTGAACATGGATGTATTTCTCTTCATTCTTAACCTGCGCAATCCCCTCCGCCGCATTCTGCAAAAGATTTCCAAAAACAGTGCACAAATCCGCGTCTGTAAGCTCCAAATTGCGTTCTATCCTCCCTGAAACTGATAACTTTGCGTCCGGCTCTAAGATAGAACCATAATGATTTACAAGAGAATCCAATGTCTTATTCCCTGTATCATAGAATTTTCGCTGCACAAATGCCGTTTGTTTCTGCATACTCCCGATATAAGCCGCTGTCTTCTCTGCATGTTCTTCCCGAGCCAATCCATCCAGACAGATTAGATGATTCTTCAAGTCATGACGGTATTTTCTGGTTTCTTCTTCCCTTTTAAGCATAGCTTCATAGTATTTTTCCTGCATTTCTTTCAGTCTCCGCTCCGTTTCCGCTGTCCGTTCCAGTTTTTCATTCACGTTTCTGATATAAATGAAAAAAACTGCTAGCACACATATGGCAAAATAAGCCCCTGAACTAAAAATTCCCGCAAATCCCTTGAATCTGTCATCTGAAATATACCGTTTCGCGTAATTCAAACCGGCGGCAGTCAGTATCACTTCCAGGGTCATAAGAATGATAAGTAAGACCGTCCATTTTCGTATGAAGCGAATCATATTTTCTTTTTCCATCCAATGTTTTCTAGCATTAACAGAATTCAGCGCGGTCAATATTCCCAACGTTGCCATACTTCCGCCTAAATAACCCCACTTTTCCGCTAATACAGTCCCTCCGTATCGCTCCAACAGAGCGGCTATGCCTATCTCACAGAAACTTTCCATACAGGAAATTACAAACAGCAGCAACAGTATTTTTCCTGTTCTCCTTTTCCAGTCTGTGTCGGCCATGAAAAAAATCAACGCCACTGTCAATCCATATGCAATAATATACATATGCCTTTCCTGTATCTGTCCAGAAAACACAAATACCCCATAAAGAACTATGGCTGTCACTGCCAGCCATTTTCTGCGCAATTGTACAGAAAAGAATAACTTCATCCCTAGCTGATATTCCCATAGTTCAATCATAAAACCGCATAATCTTATCCCTGCCATCTTTACTCCCTCCCTTTGAAGCTACCGAAAAATCCTCTGTTGACAATCCCCTTCCATTTCGAATCACAGCTTACCCCGATACTCCAAATCAAACTCTATATAGGCTCGTTCAAATTCTTTCTTCCTGCGCCTTGACGCCTTAATCTTCTCTTCTCCAATTGTAACAATTCCATTCTTGTAATCATCCACATGCCCCAAATTCACCAGATACTTCCGATCCGCACGGGAAAATAACCGGGGCTCCAGCAATTTTTCCATCTCTTCCATAGAAGCTTCTTTCCGAAAACGCTTCCCTCTCACCATCAGTTCCACATAACTGCCATAAGAATTTACATATGCGATCTCTCTCTGGCGCACCTGATAAAGTTTTCTATTCCTGTATGCTTCCACGGTTTTAAGCCCAATCCGTCTTTTGAGACAGGCCTTTATCGCCTCTTCAATCTCTGAGGAATCAAAAGGCTTTGTCACAAAACGAAGGGCGCGGATATGAAATGCCTCTTTATACCGTTCTTCGACTCCGGTAGCCATAATGATTGCGCATTCAGAATTTCTCTGGCGAAGCATCCGGCCGGTTTCTATTCCATCTACTTCCGGCATTTCAATATCAAGAAAAGCAATTTCCAATTCTTCTGCCTGCTGCAATAAATCCTTCCCAGAAGAAAAGACCAGAATTTCAAATTCCAGCCCTGTTTTTCTAACGGCCTGTTCCACCAGGCCGTACAACGTCTTTAATATCATTTCTTCATCGTCACAGATTCCGATCCTCAATTGACCCATTCTTAGTGCTCCCCTTTATCTTTCTTGTATCTAATATACCCAGCAACTCCCACCTGCTGCATATTTAATGATTACCGCATAATATTTTCATTTTATCTTAACATACTTTTTAAAAATTCCATTGCTAACCTTTTTTCAATGATACCACTTTTACTAAAATAGTCACCTTTGCTGAATTTTCTTTCCATTGTATCATACGGCAGACTGCGTCCGCAACCTAACTAAAAAATCAAACTCACCCTTTCTTCAAAAATATGATATAATAACTCCGAATAATAATCAATGTCTGCGAACCTCTGAGATGCTCTCAGCCATTTTTATCATGTTTTATACCTGAGAAAAGCGAAAGGAATGGATTTAAAGAAATGAAAAAAAATATCAGAATGACCAAATCCCGGCAATTCATCCTTTTAGAAACCGTTTTCTTTTTACATACTGGCATAATCGGCGCAGTTTATACTTTGTATCTTTTATCGTTGGGACTTTCTATTTTTGAAGCTAACATGATCAGCGCAATGTTTAACGTCTCATCCATCGTCTTTGAGGTTCCCAGCGGCGCAATGTGTGATTCCGTCGGAAAAAGAAAAACGGCTCTTTTTGCCGGCGTCTCATTGTTCTTGGCAATGTTTTGTTTCCTAAGCAGCATCCATATCATAGTGGTTCTGTTGGGACAGCTGCTTTGGGGGCTTAGTTATGCTTTGGAATCCGGAACCATTGAGGCCTGGCTGATAAATGATGATGCTTTAAAAGGAAATGAACTGGACCGCATATTCGCCGCTTCCCGCAAAATTCAGGGCATTACTATGATAATCGGCAGTTTTATCGGTACGTGGATTGCGGAATATTCTTTGAAATATATTTGGTTCATTCCCTGTTTATCTTCTATTTGTTTTATAATTATGGTTTTAAAGTTTATCGATGATAAGAAAACTGTGCAATCGGGAGTTTCTGTTTTATCGTTGTATAAAACATTCTTCCAGTATATAAAGATGGGCCCGAATTTGATTATAAAAAACAGGCGGCTAACCTATCTGTATATTTTTGTTACGTTGATGGGATTTGTTTCTTCGCCGCTGATGGTTTTTTGGTCCGTCTATTTAAACCAAATTGATTCCAGCTTTTCATATATGTATCTGTCGATGGTATGGTTTCTTATTCAATTGTCCATTATCGCAGGTAATCAAATTCTGGAAATTGCCGGAATGTATGCGGAACGAAAAAAAATATTAACGATTACATTCCTGATTTTCGGAATCAGTATTCTGCTTATGAATATCAAAAAAGGACTCTTAGCGGCTGTCTTTCTAATCTGCATACAAGAAATTGTCTGGTCGATGATTTCTTCCATTCAAAGAGGACTTCTGAATGATTATATAGACGATCAGACGCGGGCGACAATGATATCTTTTTCGTCTCTGTTCCATGCAGCTGGTAAGATTACTGCATCATTGTTATTTGGGTTTCTTGCTGATAAATTTTCTATTCTATTTGCATGGACGCTATCCGGTTTATTGTCACTGCTTACTGTTTGGTTTGTACATATCATGTACAAGGAACTGGTTTCAGGCAATGAATAAATTAATATACAAAAGTATTATCTAGTGTCTACTCATTAACTAAAAACACTGATAAACAAGATTTTATAAGAGTTTTGTGTTATGATAAATGCAGATCTAAATTAACGTTCGGACAAAAAACTTTGCATTTTGGAGGCCCAAAGCTTATGTATATTCCTGAAAAACGTAAAAATCATCAAATTACACTGTTTGATTTCAACCAGTCATGTGGTATGGAGCTCGATCCTAATAATGAGTGGATCAGGCTGGCTCATGCCATTCCATGGAGCAGAATGGAAACAAAATATGTGGCAATGTTCCCCTCCAAAACAGGTCATCCGGCGACTCCTTTTAGAATGGCCCTTCGTGTTTTGATTATTCAGAAACGATTGTCAGTTTTCGCAAGCGTCTGACTACTGAATACCTGATGGAAATAAACGAGTACATCCTTGAAACCAGCGGTGTTACCAAAGATCTTGATGCCGCCTCCCCATCCAACATAAGATATCTACAGGACTTTTCTCTTCTCAATGAAGCACGTGAAAAGCTTGAGGGTATGATTGACTATTTTCATAAGAACTGTCATCCATGGGCTAAGCCCCGTACTTACCGAAGGGTGAAACTCTATGAACAGCAGAAATACATGTATGAGAATAAAACCCATAGTGTGGAGGATCGTATTGTCAGTATCAACTAGCCTTACCTGCGTCCAATTGTCAGAGGAACGCCAAGTAACCAGTAGAATTTGGCGTAAAATATGATGTCAGCATAGATGAAAAGGGAGATGCAAGACTGGAAAAGGGCGTAAAAAACAGATTACCCGGTTGAAAACCGGGCAATCCGTCTGTTAGGGGACAAAGTGGTAAACCAGTAGAAAAACCACTTTTTACTCATATGAAAACTATTGATTATCCCTTTCTCTTCTCCAATATTTCTGAACCCATGTTTCTGCATCGTTTTCTTCAAGTTTATATTTTCCAGCCACCTTTTTTATGGTTTCTGAAACAGGTAAACCTATTTCCTGACACATCTCAATTGCCGAAATCACAGCTGCTTTTTTTGCAGCTTCTTCTGCCGCCTTTTCTGCCGCTTCTTTCTTCTCACTCTCCACATAAGCGCGCATTACCTGCTCTTCATCAAACAATGTCATCATCATATCCACAACCTCCTTTTCCCTGCTTGATAAATACTCTTTCAGAACATCCCTGTTTTTACAGATATTGATAGTATTGGTAACTGCTTCCCTGGTTCGTCCATATAATTTCACCTGCTCGTCATACACCTTTGTAAAGGTGACATACTGGCTGATAATATCATTGTCTTTCCCATCGTATATCATTTTTACCTTTACATCAATGGCACAGTCTTCCCCATTGAAAAACTCTTCTGAGAGAGAAACATATTCCGGCTTGCTTACCCTTTTTCCGGT